>CAZAHZ010000050.1:1108-15293 GCA_964485055.1 uncultured Candidatus Cloacimonadota bacterium | reverse complement strand
ATGCACCTCAAGGGGAATAGAGTCATTATAAGTAACATTAAGATTTTGAGTGATATCGTTAAAGATATAGATATCATCATCATCAAAATCAAAAGCATAATTTCCAAAATTAGAGACAAATTCTGTATCTTCCAGCAGGTCAAATTGAGGAGGCAGGTTTAATTGAGGCGGATCATTAACCGGGGCAACATAAATCACGAAACCCTCAGAAACAAAAAGTTCATCGGGATCAGAGGCAATCACAACTACACCAGCCTGTCCGTTCCAGTTAAGCAGAGAGGAGATAGTGAGAATTGAATTATTTATTTGTGCATAGATCTGATTAGGGTCAAATTGAACACTATATAGGAGAATATCACCATCCTGATCATAAAAATGTTCACTCAGGTCAATATCGAAATCAACAAAATCTTCCACTTTATTATAATCCGGGATATCCAGGATAACTTCCGGAGAATAGTTAACAGAAATTACAGTAACCAGAGTGGAGTCAGTAGCTGAAAGCCCCCCATTATCAGTAGCATAAAAGAAGATCGTTTTTTCTCCATACCAGTTTTGAATGGGCGCCAGGGTGACAATGCCATTATTAATGGAAATATTAAAGAAAATATTGCCTGGCTCAAAATAGGAGAAAACAAGAGAATCAGTAACAACCTCATTCAGATCCGGGTCTAAATCATAATCATCAAAAACATTATTAAGATTAATAGCATTATAGGAAGTATTCTCCATAATTTCTATATCGGGGATAGAATTCTGTACATAGGGTGGATTATTAACGGGAGTGACATGAACCATCACGGTGTCAATATCTATCGCCCTGCCTTGCAGATCATTAACCGAGAAGACAAGAGCTTCATACCCATTCCAGTATGACAGGGCAGAAAAAGTAACTAAAGTGCCATTGACATCAGCGAAAATATAATCAGTTTCATTAACAAGAGTAATAACTAGGGGATTCTCATCAATATCGAAAATATACTGCAGGAAATCAACCGGTAAAAGAGAATTTTCCGGAAAAGAGAAACCTTCATCAGGTAAATTAATAGTAGGAGCATCATTCATGGGATTAACAGTAACGCGGAAAACCTGATCCAGGAAAATTAAACCATCATTAACTGAGATAGTGAATTCTTCGAAACCATTCCAGTTCGGAGATGCAGTAAATGTAGCAATATTATCAATGAGCACAACAGAGATATTGGGATCCGGATCATTTGCAGTCAGGCTGATGAAAACTGAGTCACTATCAACGTCTGATATATAGCCGTTTCCGAGGTTGAAATCCACATTAAGAGAAGAATCCTCTATGAAAGAGAAACCTCCGTAGGGAAGATTAATAACCGGAGCATCATTTACAGGATTAACAATTACAGTGGTAAGATCAGAATCTGAATAATTTTCATAACCAGGGGCAATGATCGTGAATGTGATATCTTCAGAGCCGTACCAGTTTGGCACTGCGGAAAAAACAACCTGTTTCGTTAGAGCATTAATGTTTACATAGACATTCAGGTTTCCTTCCGCACTGAGATAAACATCGATACCGGAATCATTGAAAATATACTGGTTGAAATCTACATTTAAAGCACCATCTTCATTGAAAGTGAAAGAAGGAGGAAGGTAAATAACAGGCATCTGAGTATCATCAGTAACAACAATATCAACAACGTCATAAGCAGTAGCACGATTATGACCATCATTAACCGTGAAAGTGACATGCTCAACTCCGAGCCAGTCGCTGGTAATAAATGTAACCATCAGGTTATTAATGACGATATTAACATTCTGATTGCCGGAATATGAAAGTGAAAGAGCATCGCCATCCAGATCGAAGACATAACTTAAGAAATTAACATTATAAGACTGGTTAGGACTAAATACAAACTCAAGAGGAAGGTTGATTTGAGGTGGATCATTAACAGGAATAACATTTACATTAACAACATCCTGAGCGATAAATTCACCATCAGAAACTGAGAAAGTCATGATCTCAAATCCATTCCAGTTAAAGTTAGGAGTAAAAGTAACAATAAGCTGGTTAAAATCAACGGCAATATTATTATTTCCTGTGACCGAAAGCCAGAGAGAGTCACTATCATCAATAATATATTCTGCAAAATCCATGATCCAGATTTGATCTTCATTAAATGAGATTGTTGCTGGCAGATCAATAAGGGGAGGATCATTAGCAAGCAGTACAATAACTTCCGTAGAATCAACAGCAATAGCTCTTCCCTGTTCATCATCAGCGGAGAAGGTAAGCATTTCTGAGCCAAACCAATCGGGGACTGCGGTGAAGGTAACCATTAGCTGGTCAATATCAACTATAACATTTTGATTTCCTGAGACAGAAAGAGTGATAGTGTCTAAATCAATATCAGTGATATACTGAGAAAAATCAACCTGAAGAGACTGATCTTCATGGAAAGTATAAGAATCTTCAATATCCATAGTGGGGGGATCATTGACGGGATTAACAATAATCTCCACATCATCATCAGACATCAAAGTTTCATCGTAAACAGTAAAGGTAATTACTTCGGAGCCATTCCAGTCAGGCAGGGGAACAAATTCCACAACCAGTCCGGTGATATTAATAATAATATTAACTCCTTCAGCAATAAGATTCAATGAATCGCTATCTACGTCATAAATATATCCTTCAGCCTGGAAATCAACAGTAAGATCAGAATCTTCATCAAGGATGAAGTTATCAGGTAATTGGATAACCGGGCTATCCGGGACAGAAATAACAATTATCATAACATCATCCGAATCAAAGAGTCCGGCGGTGTCAGAAACAGTGAAGGTAATCAATTCAGAGCCAAACCAGTTTTCCGGAGCTGTAATATTATATACAGCAGGTGAAATGATCTCAAAATTAAGAATAATGTTACCTGCAAAAGAAATTTCAAGCTCAGTATCATCAACATCGGTGATATAATCAGAAATATCCAGTAACAGGCTTTCATCTTCAAGGAAGGAATATTCATCCTGAGGTATATTAATAACGGGAGCATCGTTTTCAGGTTGGACGATAATCTCCAGGAAGTCATTATCAGTAAGTCTTGTTTCATTATCAGAAACGACAAAATTGAGTACTTCAGAACCATACCAGTTAAGTTCCGGGATAAGAGTAACCAGAAATCCATCAACTTCTACAGAGATATGATCATTATCAGAGACATAAAGAGTGAGTTGCTCATTATCAATATCTGAGATATAAGGTGTCAGATCAAGAGAATCCTGAATATCTTCTGTCATCATAAACTGATCAAAGGGAATTTCGATAACTGGTGGATCATTCACAGAATTAACAGTAATGAGAACTTCCTGGGAATTAGCAGCTCCGAAAACATCAGTTGCTTCAAAAGAAATTGTTTCGGAGCCATACCAGTTTTCGAGGGCAGAGAATTGAACAACCAAGCCTGCAATATCAATAATAATATTTTCTGCTTGAGAAACTGTCAGGTTATCAATTATGTCCCCTTCAGGATCAATAATATAGTTTTCAAAATATTCTATGAGGTCTTGATCTTCATCAAAAGCAAAACCTTGAGGAGGAAATTGAAAAGCAGGGGGATCATTAACCGGTTCAACACTAATATCAACTATGGTTTCATCACCATATAAAGCACCATCAAAAGCCTGATATGAAAACTGGTCGGAGCTAAAGAAATCAGGGGCAGGTTGATAAATAAACGAACCGTCATCATTAAACAGTAAGCTACCATTAACGACATCATTAATGAGAATAGCTGTTAAATTTAGCTCATCGGGATCATAGTCATTAGCCAGGACGCCGTTTTCAGCATTAACAGAGAGAAGCAAATCTTCATCAGTTGTATATGAGTCCGGCATGGAAACAGGGGGGCGATCAGCAGGTGCATAGAGTTGAAATGGTTCATATAACGACCCAGCGACAGAATTATCAGCGAAATAGATCAAGGAATCACTGGCACATTCATAGACAATGTCTGTCTCAGCGTCGTAAATCATGAAGCTGATAAGTTCCTGAGCAGAAGATTCTGCATTACTACGAACCGTGAGATACCACATGGCAAAAGGACCCACTTGATCCCAAACAGCAATAGCCCGACAGTCATTTTCACCACCTGGACCAAATGCAGCCAGAATATTTTCAGGATTATCCTTATTAAACTCTTGCCCATATAGAGAAACCTCAGTATAAACCTGCATGTTATACTGATTCCCGATCATAGGTATCCATTGGGGTGGATCAGCATACATCAGACAAGTAAGTACAAAGGTTAAAGCAATTAATAAAAATTTCTGTTTATTCATCCCGTACCTCCAAATTTATTTTTTTTCATTTTTATTCCTCTTTTTTTAATAATTCATTTAAAGACCTTTTATAATAATATTATTTTATGCCCGGGTCTGCCGAAGCAGCCCGGGCACATTCAGGCGAATGAACAATTACTTGATCATCACCATTTTACGGGTAGCTGAATACTGCGAAGTATTTAAGGAATAGAAATAAATGCCACTGGCGACTTTATTTCCATTATCATCTGAGCCATCCCAGATGATAGAATATGATCCAGCTTCCCTTTGTTCTCTCACGAGAACCCTTATCTTCTCTCCTCTTAAATTGAAGATAGTTAATTCGACAATATCATTTTCTGCTAATGAGAAACTGATAGTAGTTTCCGGATTAAATGGATTTGGATAATTCTGACTAAGCCGATTCAATGGTGTAATCTGGTCATTATCATCTTCTACAGGATAGAAAGTAACCTGATATGGCTCAAATGGGGTTCCAACTTTTGAATCCGGATGAAAAGTGATCATATCCAGACTGACAGATTCATTACCGTTTTCATCCAGAAGGTCAATATAAAGAGGCGTACCATTATTATTGCCCACAATAGTGAAATACCAGAATCCCTGTTCAAGAACATCTGCTTCCTGCCAGATACCATGGGCACGGCAAATATTATCAGCATCGAAAATACCAATAGCTCTACCTTCAGCCCAATCAAAGATTTCGCCGTTATAATCGGCTGACATCATCATGATCATATTGTCAGAAGTACCTGGCATAATAGTCCAATCATCCGGAGCATTATCCGGTAATGACAGGGCATGATTGTTCTGATTACGCATGATAACCGGATACAATGGATAAACCAGGATATCAGGATTAATCATGCGGACTTTGTAACCAATACCAGGAGCCATAATCATTAGATCACCAAACCAGATACCATTGCCAACTTCAGGGAAGTATTCAGCAGATTGGGTCTGATTTTTTACAATGTGTACATTATCAAGAATTGAATATAACGCAGATGTTAAAGAGTCTTCACTGGGAGGATAATAAGCAATCCAGTTCCAGTCTGCAATCATATCAATAGGAGTATCTGACATAATCCGGTTACCGGAGAGTGAAAATCCGGGAACAGGATCAGTAACATTTACCAGATAGCCACCACCATCCTGGATAGCTTCCAGATCACCAAACCAATCAGAGTAGTCTGGAACGTAATCGGCAGATTGTGTCTGGTATTTTACAGTATTAACATTATCACCTAAGGGACCAAAGACGTAGCTCAGAGAGTAATCTTCCGGCTGGACATAGAATGAAATCCAGTTCCACATCATACCCAGATCCATTGTTTGAGTAATCGTGTAGGTTATATCAACCAGGAAAGTATCGGACACAGTTGCACGGGTAATATTATCGTCAGCCGTAACTATTACTTCTGATATTCCATACCAGTTAACAATAGAAGAAATCGTCAACATCCCATACTGCTCAGAGACCGTGATCTCATCAGGATTATAATTTACCTGGTAAGTAAGCTGGTCGCTGTCAATATCGTAGAAATGATACATCAGATCAATATAGAAAGGAGCAAAGTTGATTTCCACATATTGGTCAGGTATAGGCACAGTAACTACAGGAGGATCATTTACGGGAATGATTTCGAAATTCACCACGTCAGAAACAGATTCATAATAGCTGTCGGTAACAGTGAATGTGATATTCTCATTACCATTCCAGTCAGGATATGGAGCTGATACCGTAGCGATGTGAGTAACCGGATTGATATCAACAACCAGATTAACATTACCTGAATAGTTCCAGACCAATGTAGGATCGGGATCATCAACATCTGTGACATAATAATCAAGATTAATTGGATTAAATAGATTACCTTCAAGGATCTGCTGGTCAGGAATGGCAAATACAAAGTAAGGCGGATCATTAACCGGATTCACAATAACCGTAACAATATCAAATACTACATAACGTGTTTCATCGCTTAAAGAAAAGACAATCTCTTCTTGTCCGAACCAGTTATCGGTAGCCGAGAAAGTAACAACGATACCTTCAATAACGGTAATAACGTTGATCCCGCCGGAAGCATTAAGTTCGAGATCTTCAGGATCATTATCAATATCACTGATAAATCCTGTATCGATCAGATCTATAACAAGTATGGTATCTTCATCAAAGTCAAACTGGTCAGGCAGCATCAATATAGGGGGATCATTAACCGGTATCACATTAAGGGTGAAAGTATCAGATGCTGTAAGGCGGTTAAATCCATCATCCGCAGTTACTATGATATCAACGTAACCATTCAGATTAAGCACTGAACTGATGTATAGCAGATTATACTGAACATCGAGAGTTACTATAGTATCATTAGCTACAGCGCTGTATGATAAAATGTCTTCATCTAAATCAGCAAAATACATATTAAGATCCAGGGAGAAGGTAACAAAATCTTCATACTTAGTCTGATTAGGAATAGGATTAGCTACATAAGGAGGATCATTAAGGGGATTAACAGTAACAAGGAAAGTATCCGTGATCACTTCCCGGCAAAGCTGATCAGAAATGAATAAAATGACTTGTGTTGTGCCAAACCAGTCATCAATGGAATTGATCTGCATAATTGAAGCATTTAGAGCTAGAGCAATGTTATCAGAATTATATTCGGCATTATAGTAAAGGAAATCACATTCGATATCATCATAATTCTGAGATAAGTTATAAGTATAAGGCTCAAAATCTTCACTAAAGATCAGATCTTCCATTGGTGTAACAATAAAGGGAGCATCATTAACAGGCATAACAACTACATGGAAATTGTCAGTGACTGTAGCTCTATTATGAAGATCGTCGGCAGTAATATAAACATCGAAAGGACCGAACCAGTTTTCTGCTGCAGTAACAGTCATAGTGTTTTCTTCGATAATAACGATACCATTAGGATCAGAAACCTGTGCTGAATACGTGAGGATATCACCATCAACATCAAAGAAATGCATATTCAGATCAACTGGATCAGAGACAGTATCCTCGTCAATAGTCATGTCTTCTAAAGTTACTTGAACAATAGGCGGATCATTAACAGGTTCTACTAAGACATCGAATTCATCACTTGCAATAGCCCTATTCTGAAGATCATTAGCCACAACTTCGACAGTTGTTGTACCGTACCAGTCATTGACGGAATCAAGCCTTAGCATATTTCCATAAATTATGCTAACTTCAATTTCACCTGCATCAGCATAAACAGAATATGTTAAAGTGTTATCGGGATCATAAAAGTGGTAACTAAGGTCAATATACTGGGAATCGAAATCTTCAGGAAGAGTTAAATCTTCAAAAGGCAAAACAAGTTGTGGAGGATCGTTAACCGAATTAACAGTAAGTAAAAATTCATCCGTTACGGATAGCCTGTTTTCCATATCACTGGCGGTAACAGATATGGTTGTTACACCATTCCAGTTTAAGGCAGAAGAAATTTCAAGTGTTGTTCCTGTGAGTACCACGTAAACACTATAATAATCATAATCAACGCTATAATAAAGGGTTTCATTATCAACATCATCGAAATAACCGGTAAAATCAACCGTAAAGGGCAAGAAATCCTCGTTTTTTGTTCTATCATTAAAATAAGTAACTATGTGGGGTGCATCATTAACCGGGTCCACAATGACATCAAAAGTATCTCTTACTGTATAGCGATATACATCCTGAGCAGTGACGACAATTGTCGTGGTGCCATACCAGTTCAGAAGTGATTCAAAGTACAGGTTTGGGTAAATAACCTCTACCTGGAGAGCACCGTCATCAAAAATTGCTGAATATTGAAGAATATTGCCATCAACATCGTAGAAGTATTCATTTAAGTTAATAGAGAAAGTACCCGAATCCTCCAGAATAAACTGATCAGGTATAGGAGTAACGGTTGGCGGATCATTTACTGGAATTACAATAACATTAACAATATCAGAAGAAGATTCCTGTCCATATAAATTTGAAACCGTAAATGTGATCATATCTGCGCCATTCCAGTCAGGATAAGCTCCAAACGTAACAGTTAAATCATAAATATTAACGGTAACCCAATCAGCACCTTCATAGGATAATTCCAGGGAGAAGCCATCTGGATTACTGATATATGGAGCAAAATTGACAATTAATGATTGATCTTCATTGAAAGTGAATGTAGGAGGCAAATTAAGAGTTAAAACATCCGCCTGTGGAATAACAACAACAAGAACTTCATCAGAAACCGTGAATTCTCCATCATAGACATGGAATGTTATTACTTCAGAACCATTCCAGTTTAAAGTATTAGAGAAAGTAACCATCAATACATTAATATCAATCAGGACATTGGTATTACCTTCAGCGGTAAGTGTCAGTATGTCAGTATCAATATCTTCAATGTAATTAGCGAAATCCAATTCCAGAGAAGTATCTTCATAGAATTCAAATGAGGGTGGCAACATGATTACAGGCTGATCATTAACCGGAGCTATATATACCCAGAAATTATCAGAAACCTGAACTCTGTGACCATCACCAGCAGTAACAGTAACTTCAGTATCCCCAAACACATCTGGTAGAGAATCTATGGTTAAAATACCCATGTAAATTGACATCTGGATCAAATCAGCATCATAATCAACTGAGAAGTTCAAAATATCGTCATAATCTAAGAAATGCTGATTCAGGTCAATTGTGAATGGATCGAAGTCTTCAAGAACATTATAATCATCAATAGGAACTGCTAAAATGGGAGGATCATTAACTGGCTGGACGATAACATTAAACTGATCCGAGGCAGGATCATTTAAGGGCATTTCATCAGAGGCATAGACAGTAACAGGAGCAGTACCATTCCAGTTGAAAACCGGGCTAATGGTCATGATATCGCCATTAATAACAATACCTATCTGATTGTCATCATATGCCGCCGTATAAGTGATTGGATCATTTTCCGGATCGGCAAAATATTGACTAAGATCGATAGTAACAGGAACAAAATCCTCATTTAAATTATAGTCATCAATAGTTGAAATCAAATAAGGAGGATCATTTGTAGGTATCACCTCAATAGTAAATATATCAGATGCAGTTAAGCGAGCAGAAATATCATCCTGGGCAGTAACTGTAACATTAACCAAACCGTTCCACTGAGGTAATGCAGAAATGGTCATGATTTCATCAACAATGGAAACAACAACGCTATTATAGACACTTAACGATGCAGAAAAATATAGAATGTCACTGTCAATATCATCAAAATAATCATATAAATTCAAATCAAAAGACTGGAAATTTTCTTCCAGCATCATATCAGGGATAGGCATGTAAACAAATGGAGCATCATTAACGGCAATAACTTCGACATCAAATGTATCAGAGATATAGCTATACTGATCGGCAGCAGTTACGGTAATTGAAGTATATCCGAACCAGTTGGCAACAGGCTGGAAATAAAGGACATTATATTCAATCCAGGCATTCATTTCTGTATCCACAAAATCTACCGTATAATCCAGGATATCACCATCATAATCGATAAAGTAGTTATTTAAGTTTCTCTGAACAGGGGCAGCATCTTCCAGCATTTGGAGATCGGGCAGTGGTGACAGAAGTACAGGTGGGTCATTTACAGGATTAACAGTAATTAAGAAAGTATCCCTGACAGTATAACGAAAATTAAAATCATCCTGTGCAGAAATCACTACTTGAGTAATTCCAGTCCAATTCGGAACAGAATAAATGGTCATTAAATTTTGAGCGATACCGATAAGTACATGATTATTATTGAACTGGGCAGAATAATAAAGTGTATTATCATCAATATCATCGAAATGCTCATCAAGATTAACTGAGATATCTTCGAAATCTTCCGCAAGTTCAAGATCTGGCAGTTCGGTAACTATATAGGGAGGATCATTAACCGGCAACACTGTAACAGTAACAGTATCATAAACAGTATATTCGTAATCACTTGCTGAGAAAACGATAGTTTCAGAACCGTTCCAGTTCTGCTGATATGAAGAAATAGTAACTAAACCATATTCATCAATGATCACGTTAAGATTAATATTGTAAATGACATTGAAAACCAGAAAATAATCATCAATATCTGAGAATACTTCATTAAGATTTAGATGAGTATCCACCTGATCTTCATTAAATGAGAAATCAGCAATTGGACTATCAAGGGTAGGCGGATCATTTACAGGAGTTACGATTACAGGAATAGTTTCAGAATCAATTGCCCGGGCAGTATTATCATTAATTGTAAAATGAATATACTCAGTTCCAAAGAAATTTTCTTCCGGGATAAACGTAACATTATATCCAACAACAGTAACCTGGATATAATCGTTACCGCTATAAGTCAAAGTGAGAACTGCATTATCAATATCAGTAATATAGGAAGTGAAATCTACCTGGAAAGTAGTATCTTCAGGGAAAGTGAAACCTTCATCCGGGAGATCAATATCAGGCGGATCGTTTACTGGCTGCACCTGTAACTCCACCACAGCGTTACCGGTTATATAATCTCCATCAGTGGCGTAATACTCAAAAAAATCACTGCCATTAAAATTAAGTTCCGGTAGATAATCAAAGGAGCCATCATCAAAGAAATTCAGGACACCGTGGGCAACATCCTGGTCAAGAACAACCCAGAATTCATCAATATATTCCTCAGAAATAAAATCATTAATCAGGACTCCAGATTCGGGAAGAATAGTGAGAAGTGAATCTTCATAAGCGCCATAGAGATCATCAATCACATAAGGAATAGTGAGCAGGAAAGTGTCATCATAAGAGCCAATAACAATATTATCAGCAAACATTGAACTTTCCCGGGAATCCAGAACCTGATCACCTGCAGCATCATAGATTTTGTAGGTAATTATTTCGTAATCTTCAGGTTCAGCATTACTTACGATAGTCATGTACCAAAGCTGGTACTGGTTATATTCATTCCAATAGGCAATAGCCCGGCAATCATTTTCACCACCTGGGCCAAAGGCAGCGACGATATTTTCTGGATTTGAGTTTGTGAAAAACTGAGCCATGAATTCAACATGTGAATAGACTTGCATGCTATACTGAGTACCCGGAATAACCTCCCATTCCGGTGCTTCAGCGCACAGGCTCACAAACAAGATTAAGAAAACAACTAAAATTACGCTTTTTGACATCTTCATTTTAATAAACCCCCTCGGTTGAGTTAATTTCACCAGGCTGATAGTCCTGTATGGACTATCAGCCAATAATATAATTATTTTATGATGATCAATTTACGGTGTAATGAAGAATCTAAAGATCTAAGATAATAGAAGTATAAACCAGCAGCAACAGATCTGCCGTTATTATCTTTTCCATCCCAGTCAATAGAATGGACACCCGCCTCTTGAACTTCATCAACCAAGTCATACACCTTTTGTCCCTTGATATTGTATATAGACAATACCGTAGCTCCTGATACGGGTAAACCGTACTTGATAGTAGTATAATAATTCTCTCTCTCTCCATTTTTCAAATTAAACGGATTTGGATAGTTCTGAGATAGAGTATAGGTGGAAGGTAAATCCAAATCTTCATCTTCCTCAGTAATCAAGAATTCGACATTTAGCAAGCTATACGGGTTACCCAGTTTTGAATCTGAAACAAAATCCAGTTCAAAATCACTAAAATGCTCATTTCCCTCAATATCGTGATAGACAAAGAATAGTGGTTCATTTTCCAGATTACCAACGATAGTGAAATACCAGAATCCAGAATTTATCTGTGGAACAAACTGCCAGTAACCGTTACTACGACAGATGCCATTAACATCAAACACAGTGCAGGCAATATCATTAAGTGGTAGAATGTTACCAGATGGAGTACTTAACTGAGCCATGACGATCATATTGTTTTCTGTCCCTGGCATAATTTCCCAGCGCAATCTTGAAGAATTTTGAATTTTGAATTTTGAATTTTGAATGCTTCCCTCTTGATCCATGCGATTAATTAACTGTGGATAAACAAGTTCATCAGGTTGAGTTAATTTAACTTTATAGCCAACACCAGGTTGCATGATATCAAGATCACCGATCCATATATTCCATTCCGGATAATAATCAGCAGAATGCTGCTGGTTTTTGATGGTTTCCACATTGTCTAAAATACTGGAAAGTGCACTACTCAAACTGTCAGGAGTATGAGGATAATAAGCAATCCAGTTCCAGTCTTCTGTCATTACTATTGGAGTGGTAACAGGAATAACTGAACCATTTACAATGAAATCCTGGAAAGGTATATTCATCTGGACCAGATAGCCCTGACCATCTGTTACATAATCCAGATCACCCATCCAGTCATTATATTCAGGTATATACTGGGCAGATTGAGTCTGGTATTTAACGGTATTTACATCCTCACCCAAAGGTCCGAATACACCATTTAGACTTGTATCTTCCGGATGGATATTAAATGAAATCCAGTTCCAGTTTTCAATCAGGTCAAATTCTTGCATACCGCCCATAGCAATATAAATCAGGAATGTATCACTGACCGCAGCCCGATAAATTCCATCTTCGGCAGTAACTACAACCTGTGAGATGCCAAACCAATCCTGGACTGATCCAATAGTCAGGATCGCCATATCAACTGAAGCTGTAATCTGACCAGCATCATATTCAACAAAATAGGTTATTTCGCTATCAATGTCATCGAAGAATTCATCAAGATTAAGGTTGAAAAGATCAAAATCTTCAATCAGATAATAATCAGGGATTTGCTGAACAAGATAAGGATCATCATTAATAGGAGTTACAATAACATTAACACTGTCTGTGTCAGTAAGTCTGTTTTGCAGATCATCAATTGTAAAGTAGATTATTTCGTTTCCGAACCAGTTTTCCGGTGCAGAGAATGTAACCATAAGCTGATCAATATCTACATTTACCATTGAATTCCCTGAGACAGTTAGTATAAAGTCTTCGTTATCAACATCAAAGATATAAGTTGCAAAGTCTTCTATTAGCTGATCATCCTCAGCAAAACTGAATGATTCAGGCAATATTATCTCAGGAGGATCATTTACATTGATAACTTCGATAGAAACCGTAACAGATGGTGAATTAACTTCTCCATCATAAGCCATATATTCAAAGTAATCAAAACCTACGAATCCAGGATCGGGTGTGTAAACAAAAGCTCCTGAAGGCTGCAGATTTAGAGTCCCGGAATTAACATCACCATTAGGTGTTAAAACAGCGGTTAATGCTTGCGGATAATTGTCATCGGTATCATTTATCAGGACACCTTCTTCAGCATTTACTACCAGAACTTCTTCTTCCATCACACTGTAATCATCAGGTAAGGCAACAGGAGTCTGATTTGAATAAGAGGCAACACTAACAATTGTTTCGTCAGTATCAATCCCACCTTCATTATCGGTAACTGTAAGAAGTACTGTTGTTGTACCGGTTGGGAATGAAGCAGAGACAATTTCACCTTCAATTGATTGTGGAATGTTATCAGTATCCCAACTCCATACCCAGGAAACAATTTCACCATCAATGTCATAAGACCCACTACCATCAAGTGTTATTATTGCAGTGTCAGTAGTATCGGCAATTCCGTTATACGGTCCGCCAGCTACTGCTATAGGGTTATCATTAACCGGAGTTACGATGACATTTACACTGTCAAAGGAAGTAAGTCTGTTTTGCAAATCATCAATCGTGAAGTAGATTATTTCATTTCCGAACCAGTTTTCAAAGGCAGAGAATGTAACCATAAGCTGATCAATTTCTACATTTACCATTGAATTCCCCGAGACAGTTAGTATAAAGTCTTCGTTATCAACATCAAAGATATAAGTTGCAAAGT
>CAZAHZ010000050.1:0-1008 GCA_964485055.1 uncultured Candidatus Cloacimonadota bacterium | reverse complement strand
CAATCGTGAAGTAGATTATTTCATTTCCGAACCAGTTTTCAAAGGCAGAGAATGTTACAACAAGCTGATCAATTTCTACATTTACCATTGAATTCCCAGAGACAGTTAGTATAAAGTCTTCGTTATCAACATCAAAGATATAAGAAGTAAAATCTTCAACTAACTGTTCGTCTTCAGCAAAGCTGAATTCATCAGGTAATTCCATTAAAGGAGAATCATTTACAGGTGTTACAACGATTTCAGTAGTAGCTACTTGAGAATAAACCTGACCATCAAAAGCTTTATATAAGAAGTAATCAGTACCATTGAAGTTTTCATAAGGGGAATATGTAAATGAACCATCAGAATCAAGAACAAGATATCCATTAGTTGTTGTTTCATAGAGTACTGCTGTCAAAGGTTGAGGGTAATCATCATCAAAATCGTTACTGAGGATTCCCTGATCTTCATTAACAATCAATACTTCATCTTCTTCAACTTCATAAGAATCATCATTAGCTATGGGATACTCATTTTCATAACCTGAAACCTGAACATCAACTTCATCAATATCGAAAGCTCCTTCATTATCTGTAACAGTTAAAAGTACCGTAGTAACACCCACGGGGAATGAAGCAGAGACAATTTCACCATCAATTGATTGGGGAATATCATCTATATTCCAGCTCCAAACCCAGGAAACTATATTACCTTCAATATCATAAGAACCACTACCATCAAGAGTTATTACTGCAGTTTCAGTAGTATCGGCTACTCCGTTATATGGACCTCCGGCTACTGCTACAGGGTTATCGTTAACAGGAGTTACGATGACATTTACACTGTCAGAGGAAGTAAGTCTGTTTTGCAGATCATCAATTGTAAAGTAGATTATTTCGTTTCCGAACCAGTTTTCCGGTGCAGAGAATGTAACCATAAGCTGATCAATATCTACATTTACCATTGAATTCCCTGAGACAGTTAGTATAAAGTCTTCGTTATCAACATCAAAGATATAAGTTGCAAAGT
>CAZAHZ010000049.1:0-15319 GCA_964485055.1 uncultured Candidatus Cloacimonadota bacterium | reverse complement strand
CAATTTAAATTACTCTGCTTTTTTATCAACCCATTATTTTTGATGAAGAGCCGAAAAGAGAGAGTGATAGTGAGTAGAGTTACTGGCAGGTGGGCAGATTTGGAGAGGTTTATGATGAGAGTGTTGATCAGGATGTGGATGAGGAAAAAGGCATAAGAAATTCCGGCAGAATGAAGGAAGAATTTATTTATCAGGGAGATATTGAGTTTATAGATAAAGATAGCGATGGCAAGATAGCCGATGAGAGCGGGGATATCATTAAATATTTTACCGATGCTGCCTGCTTTGAGTGCAAGCAGGGCATAAAGCGGGATACAGATGAGAGCCAGGAGCAGAAAATGCCAGTTTTTGAAAGAGAATTTGAGTTTGTTCGTGGCAACCAGATGGGCAATGATCATACCCAGCATAAATTCCCAGAGATATTGCAGGAAGAAACTGTTCCAGCTTCGCAGCTCGGATTTTCCAAGCAGAGAGATAAAAATTCCCCAGGCAATACTGATGATTAGACCGAGGAGCAGGAAAATTTTATTGGAAGTGCGTTTTTTCATCCAGGCAAGCACATGAAAGACGAGATAGAACTGGATGATAGTGGAAATAAACCATAAATGCCCTCCGTAAGAGCCGATGATAGAATTATCGAACATTTTATAGAGAAAGATATGTCCGCCGAGAGCGTACCAGGAAGATTTGAAAAGCGGAATGAACTGAGTGAGCAGAGCGGAAAAGAGCACAACAATAATATAAGGGATATAAACTTTGGAGAGCCTGCATTTGAGAAAAGCACCATAGGCGAGAGGTTTTTGGAGAAAAGACAGATATAGCCCGAAACCGGAAACAAGCAAAAAGGCATGCACACCAGTACCACCAAATTGTATAGCTTTATTGAAGAAGCCGGAATAATTGAGGCTGTTTAAAAGATGATAGATGACAATAGTGAAAATGGCATACCCTTTGAGGAAATCAATCAGGTCGAACCTTTTCATATCAGAGGTTTTCATAATTGCTTATTCAGCTAAGCTTTTTTCCGTTTAATCCTGTCAGCCCATAATTGAGCGATGACAGTGGCAGCAAGCAGCAGGAATACGAAATCCGTAATTAATCTATAACGCACTGAGACAGCAATGATGCCATTTAGAAGACAATTAAGCAGTGTGAGACAGACGAGGGCGATAATAAAGCTGTCTTTGCGGTAGCGGATCAATCCGAAAATACCAAGGATGAGAAATAGAATATAGGGAACGGCAGCAATAATCTTGAATTGAGATCGGGCAAACCCGCTGGTAGTAGTAGTACGGGGGAAGGGATTCCAAAGGTCGAGTTGCTTAAAGAAAGCGAGTTTAAGTGCTTTAGTTGGATTATTTTTAATGAAATCGAGAGTTTCTTCGCGGGCAATAACTTGAACTTCTTCTTTGGTGGCAGCGTTATCAATTCGCTGCTGAATTCTCTCAGGTAAAGGGTAATCGAGTTTCACGCGGATAGAGGCATTTTGGTTGTAACTCATTAGAAGATTGTAACCGCCGGCAGAGGAGAAAATGAATTTGCCATGCACGGAATTATTGCGTAACATCCAGCCGGAAACAGCGAGTACGGGGATGATGCAGATCAGAAATCCGGTGATCAGGAATTTTTTAAATTTCCAGCCTGATTTGAAGACGACATAAAAGACAAAGACGGGAATAATGAAGATGGCAGTAGGTCTGATCATAACAGCAAGAGCGATGACAGCACCGGAAAGCAGGAGCGAGAGCCAGCGTGGGACTCTGCCGTTGCGGAGCATGAGCCAGGCAATAAAGGGGAGAAGATAAAGCAGTACAGCCTCAGGATACAGTGAGAGCGGAACATAGATATAGAAGGGATAAACGAGAGCAATCGCGGCGAGAATTAGTCCGGTCAATTCATTTTTCCAGTCTTTTCCGAGCCGGTAGAGGAAATAGAGAAAGAAGGGGAAAAGGAGAATATGAAATAACCTGATGCTGATAACTCTGGGACCGACAACTTTGATCATGGCAGCGAGTATGTAAGGGTAGCCAGGAGAAAAGTAGAGATTTCTTTCATTTTCGATGGTGCTGAATGGTTGCCATTGAGCAAGTTCACGACCGATACGGATATAATCCTGAGGATCGAACCATTCTACTTCATCAGGTTCCATGGCAATGAATAACACAGCGAGTTGAAGGATCATACCAGCAAGCATGATCAGGATCAGGATGACAGCTCCGTTTTTTTTCATAACCCCTCCAGAAAGAACAAAGCCCGGCAACAGACTTTTTCTGTTGCCGGGCTATACAATTATTCAGGCAGAATGATCAGTTCAATTACTTGAGCATGATCATTTTGCTGGTTACAGACTGATTTCCGGTTTCCAGTTTATAGAAATAAATTCCACTGGTAACAGGATTATTATTATCATCAGTACCCTTCCAGGTAATATTGTTAATGCCGGCTTCCACGAAATCATCTACTAAAGTGGTAACCAACTGACCCTTAACATTGTAGATCTTAAGGCTGGCATATCCATCAGCAGGAATATTCATGGCGATAGTGGTTTCTGGATTGAAGGGGTTAGGATAATTGCTGATAGTTGCAGTATTGGGAGAAATCTCTTCCGGATCACTACCAAGTGTAGGCTGAATGATGGCACGGATCATGATGTTACCGGTAGTAATTTCTTCCCACTGATTAGCAACAGTTTTCCAGCTATGTCCACTTCCATCAGTATCCAGTCCGAGAGCAGCGATATTAGCCATCTCGAAGATAGCAACGTAGAAGCTGCCGGTATTGAAGGTCAGGTTAGGAATATGTTCTTCTGGAATTTCAATAGTATTCCAGCCAACATTCAGGTTAACGGGATTGATGTTAAATTGAGCGAGTTGAACTGCCCCTGGCATTCCACCTTCATCAGGGAATACGCGGAAAACAAAAGTTCCGGTATTCATTGTTTCGATGTAGATTTTAATATGAGTAACTTTTCTTGAGCTTGGATATACTGGTGAGAATTTAACAGCCATATACTGAGCGATACCGACATTGATACCTTCTTCAGCAGTGCCGTCATCATAGATGAGTTCAATAGCATCAGCAGGAATAAGATAAGCCATGGCTTCATCACTGAGTGCACCATCAAGTCCATCATAAAGAGCTGTAACTACATAATAGTTCCATGCTCCGCCCAGAGGTTCTTCATCCAGGAAAGTAGGAGTATCGGTCTGATCAATTGTGCCGATATTAACGTAATTTTCGCCACTAACATCGGAACGCCAGATATTATAACCGGTAACTGCCCGTTCAAGGGTATTATTGTTCATAGCCGGGATAACTCTGGCACCGGCATCTACATAAGCATGAATATTCCAGTTATAATCCAGACCTAATCCAGCCATAGACTGCCAGACTCCAGGAGTAGTAGCAATCCAGTCACCCTTGCCAATAATGGCAGGACCAGCATCGCAACCGCAACTGTAAACTCCGACAAGATGTGTAACTTCATATCCAATCCAGTATTCCATACCACTTGCAATAGTAACGGGGGTGGTGAGGTCAACAGTATTATAGGTAAGACCTGCAGGAGTGTAAGCCTGGCTCATAACTTCGGTACCGGCATTTGCGCCTTCCCATATATGAATAGTCATACTTGTGGGAACATCTTGAATGTATAATTCGAGTTGCGTGAATTCACCGCCAACATAAGCCATCAGATCGGATTGATCGAAACGGGCAGCGACGTACATAGTACCGCCATCAGTTAAACCAATGGCATCATAATTAGTGCCGTCATCCCATTGCATCCAGCCTTCTTCGCCACCTTCAGAGATTGGGTCCCAGGTTAATAAAACCTGGTTATCATCAGTAGTTTCAGCAACCAGATTTTCAGGTGCAGGACCTAAATAAACTTCCTGTACAACATAGAAATTATCAATTCTTAAACCACCGGGAATAACTTCATCAGTAATATTGGAGTGAAGTCCAAAACGGAACTGAACATTACGTCCAGCCAGTATGGAGATGTCGGCATATTCTACACCCCATCCTTCAGTAAAAAGAGTCCAGGTATCAATAGAGCCTGTAAAAACGTAGTTTTCAATACCAGGTTCTGCAAGCGGATTAGAGATAGAATTCCAGCCAGTCCAGGCATCACCGGGAAGCTGAGAACGAACTTCGACATGGATATAATCGCAATCCGGGAAAACGCCGGCATCAAGCATTGTTTCCACATAGACATCCCAGGTGAAAACGCCTTCTTCCGGCAGGGTAAATTCGGGCGAGATAATGAAATCGCTCATACCGGGCAAGTATGTGCCGGTTCCATCATCAAAGCAGCCCATAGCATTGGTGGGGCTGGGAGCCATAGCATCTGTATAAAGATGCCAGAGATCACCCACCACAGAGCCGCCGTAACCGGGGACCATAACATCGTCACCAGCAGCACCGTCACAATCAGAAACAAAGAGTTCGGCATCGGTATCAACTTCGATATTATCAACTCTAAAACCGAACATATTGGGATCATCATTAGTGTTGAAGGCAGGATCAGAAGCAAAAGCAAAACGGAGTTTTACATCGTCACCAGCATAAGCCGAAAGATCAAATGTAGCGGCTGTCCAGGTTACCCAGTTAGTAGTACTACCCCAGCCGGGTATGCCCTCGCCTTCATTAAATTCGTAACCGAAAGAATAGAAACATGTACCATTATAGGCAGGTGTTCCAGCGATAGGAGTCCAAGTATTTCCACCATCGGTTGAAATACGGATATTGGCGCCATCCCAGGCGTCGTAAGGTGGTTCAACACCAGGGTCCTCACAGCAGAGTGAGAACATAAAATTCAATTCCGGGTTTGTTGCAGCCAGAGTTAAAGTGGGAGTATCAAGAACCAGGTAACGATGGTCAGTATAACCACCAAGGTCTTCATCACCCATCCACCAGGAACTTCCGGCATAAGCACCTTCGGTGCTCGGGTGCCATTCTTCGTTCCAGTCTGTGGGAGCAGTTTCGTCATAGTGAACCCAGTCTGCGGCGCCACTTTCAAAATCTTCTTCAGTGATCGTGATAAAATCACGTGACTGAGAATTTTGATGGCTAAAGACTGCCGGGCTGGCTTCTTTGACTCTTACTACATCATTTGCAAACAGAAATGAAACAGCGAAAACCACCAATAAAACAGTGAGTAATTTCTTCATTACTATCCTCCTTATAATTAAAATCTCATATTTTGGAGATATTTATCTTTTTTATATAAATACCCATATTCTTGTCAAACATTTTCCTTCATAAGACCTTACAGTAATTGTGGAATTGGACTTGAAATGGGAAAATATCTGTTTTTTTTCACAATAATCAGTAAAAATTAATCTTCAGCCATCAGCTTGAGTAGATCAATAACTCTTTGAGAATAACCCCATTCATTATCATACCAGCTGAGTATCTTAATCATTTTTCCATTGACCATAGTGCTTTGTGCATCAAAAATTGAGCTATGTGGATTACGAATAATATCTGTGGAAACCAAAGGGGTTTCGGAATATTCGAGAATATTTTTCAGATACCCTTCAGAGGCATTTTTCATCATAGAATTTACTTCACTGATGGAGGTTTCACGGTTAACATAAATCACAACATCAACCAGCGAGCCATCAGGAGTGGGAACTCTGACCGCAAGCCCGTCAATTTTTCCCTGCAAAGCGGGGATAACTTTTCCGGTGGCAACAGCAGCACCAGTTGTTGTAGGCACAATATTAACAGCAGCGGCACGAGCTCGGCGCAGATCCTTGTGAGGAGCATCAATCAGCCTCTGATCTCCCGTATAGCTGTGAATAGTGGTCATAAAAGCACTTTCAACCTGGAAATTATCGGTAATGACCTTCATAATTGGAGCAAGGCAATTTGTAGTACAGGAAGCGTTTGAGACAATTTCGTGCTCCGGTCTGAGCATATCGCTATTTACTCCCAGCACAATTGTGGCATCCACCTCATCTTTGGCAGGGGCAGTAATAACGACTTTTTTTGCTCCGGCTTCCAGATGTTTAGCAGCCTGGGCTCTTTTACAAAACACACCTGAAGATTCAACCACATATTCAATATTAAGATCCATCCAGGGCAGATTAGCGGGGTCTTTTTCAAAAAAAACCTTAATTTCGAGATCGTTAATGATAATGGATGTGCTGGTGCTGGTGATCCTGTCGGGTAAAACGCCGTGAACGGAATCATATTTCAGCAGATGAGCCAGAGTAGCAGCATCAGTGAGATCATTAATGGCAATAACATTAAATATATCCGGTTGAGCCATCATACCCCTGAATACTAAGCGCCCAATTCTGCCGAATCCATTAATGGCAATATTCAGCATAGATATCTCCTTTATTAAGAAATAGTTAAATTAAGATAGATTTACCGGCACTTCCGGTAATTTCAACGAGTTCCTGAACTGATCTTGAACAGGCATCTTCTGCTTTTCCTATCCATTTTCTGGGATCAAATCTATTTTTGTCAGGCATATAGATTTTTTCAGGAACATCAGCCGGTTTGACAATAGCATTTTTTTCCTTTTCCCAATAAGCTTGAACCGCAGAAGCCATATCCATTTGATAGTGAGTATCTTTATTGATCTTTACCACGCCGTTGGCAATTGCATCTTGCTGTTGCTGGGCAGTTAGTCCGCTGGCACCGTGCAGAACGATCCCGGTTTCCACTTTACTGGCAATAAGCAGGTCATCAATTTTTTTAATAAGATCAAGCCTAAGCACCACTTCGCTGCCTTTGGTAACGCCATGATTTGTCCCAACACTGGCAGCAAAAAGGTCAACACCTGTTTTCCGGACGAATTCCAGAGCTTCTTCGGGGTTAGTATATAATTCGCTATCACTGACAATTTCATCCTCAGAACCCTTAATATAGCCGATTTCACCTTCAACCAGGACTCCGTATTTGTGAGCAATCTTAGCCACTTCGGCAGAAATGCGGATATTATCCAGAAAAGCTTCCTTTGAGGCATCAATCATAACGCTGGAAACCAGATTGTTCTCAATGCAATAGACAATAAAATCAAAATAATTCGGGGTAGCATGATCAATATGCAGTCCCACCCCGGAATTATTGAATTGTTGAGCAAGAGTTTTGATCATAGTACTGATCATTTGTGCTCCGATATTCATATCTTTGCTGTTGCCGGCAGCATATTTAACAGCACCACTACTCATTTGAAGGAGTCCATCGGATTTCTTGAGGTCATAACCCTGCAAAACTCCACGAATAGTAAAATCAAAGACGACATTGGACGCAATGATACCAAACCGCTGTTTTTTGGCTTTCAGAAAAACTGATTTAAGTTGTTCTCCAGAGTAAAACACAAATTCCTCCTTTTTACATTAACATGAATCAAATCCATATAATATAATATAGTGCATAATTTGAATTATTCCATCTTTTCCAGAATATTACTGTTTCCTTTAAGTTCCTCGATCATAAACTGGGCAGAATCATGTAATTCACCCTGAGGATATTTCTGGAGGAGCTCCTCAAAAATGCTGATAGCTTTTTTCGGGTCTTTCAATTCTTCCGAATAGAGAAATCCTTTCATAAACATCGCCTTATAATCGTCAGTACCGTTGGGATAATATTCGCAAATCTGCTCATAATAATAAATGGCATCTTTATAACGTCTTTTTTCCTGAGCGGTGGTGGCATTAACGAAATATTCTTCGGCAGTAAGTTTTTCCACCAGATTTTCTGCAAAAACTACAGCCTTAAATTTCTCTTTTAATTGACGATCAGCTTCTTCAAATAATACTTTTGACTTATCCTTACGCATTTCATTTTCAATTTTAACCTTTACTTCTTCATAAGCAGTGGGGATAGGAACTATATCTTCCAGAACACGGAAGAAAACGTAATAGTTTTGAGCACTAAGGAAGATATCACTCAGCTTTTTGGGACTTGTTTTGCCATATTTTTCTTTCCAGACCAAATCGCACCAGATCGTGTCTTTTCCGCATTTCGGGATAATGTTATTCTTATAGATATAATCAATTTCACCATTTTCAAATTCGAATACTGAATTTTCCAGAACAGAATTAAGGAGATCGGCATTATCTTTTTTGACAGCTTTTTTTACATCAGCTTTTGCCTTTTGGGCTTCAGGATCATCTTTAAATCCAAAAGCCTGGATTTTCCGATAAGCTTTCGTACTGAATTTTTCTATATTTTCGTCATAAAAATCCCTGATAGTCTTATCATTAACTTCGAGTTTTTCCGTAACCAGGCGGTTATATGTTTCCCGCAGCATGAGATTGCGGATGATCATGGGCATAGTCTCCAGAACTACAGGATTATCATCGAACCCTGCCGCTCTGGCTTCGAGGTAATAAAGATCCATTTTTGTAATTTCACGAACTGTATTCAGAAGCGATTCCGGATTGAGGAAAGGTCGCTTATTCATATTTGGCAAGCCATCATAAAACTCTTTCAAATCAGCAATAGTCTTTTCAAGTTCAGGGGTATTACTGGTAATATATTTCTGATCAGCAATTGGTTCAATGGTGCTAATATCATTAAAATCAAGAGAATCAAGCAATTCTTCCCGAATTATTAAATCGTATTTTTGCCAGAGTTCTTCGTTATATTTTTCGATGAACTCTTTTTCCTTTTGGGGGCGAAATTGCTTTTCCACCATTGTTTTGGCTTCATCAAATGTTATACCCGGATATTCATCCAGATTCTGGAGAAAGTATTCATTGAGCTCGTCATCTGTGATCTGGACTTCCGTGTTTTTGAGGTAATTCTGGTATTCTGTATAGTAGGTGGATTTAATTTGCTGCTCAGCTTTTTTTAATATATTGGGATCATTTTCCAAACCCAATGAAATTGCTTCCTGATAAAATACTTCTTCTGTTACCAGATCATTAAGGAATTGGACTTTACCTTCATAATTCTGATATCTGCCCTGATACATTACAGGAATTTTACTAAGACGCTGGTTAAAATCTTCCATCGTGATTTTCCCATTAGAATGCTCTGCCAGAATAGTTTCGGGGGGAATCTCCGCAGAAAGTAATCCTGCGATTATTAATACTGTTACTAAGATCAGAAATCTAAGTTTCATGCTTTCATCTCCTTCTTTGAGTTACATTAATAAAGCAATATAGCAGAAAAATTAATTGACTTATTTAGTCAAGTAAATAAATAGACAAATCAGATAGTTATCGGAGGTATATATCTTTATGGAGAATGTGTTTCGGCTTGATTTTATTCGTACCCACTATCTGGCAGTTGATAAAAAGTCACTGCTGAAGGAAATGTCGGATTTTCTCTTCCAACAGCATGTCATAAGCTCAGCAGAGGGTTTTTTCCAGGTGGTCTGGGAGCGGGAGAAGGTGATGTCAACCGGAATAGGCAGGGCAGTTGCTCTACCGCACGGCTGCCAAAGTGTAGTTCTGGATTTTGTTGTAACTATCTGGCAACTTGAAGAACCTCTTCCATTTGACTCCATTGATGATAAACCTGTGTCCGTGATTTTTTTATTAGCAGTACCTCCTGCCAGACAATCAAATTACATGAAATTGCTGGCAGCTATTTCTAATTTTATCCGCACACCCGGAAATGTTGACCTTTTGATCAAAGCAAAGAATGCTTTGGAAATCTACAACCTTCTTCAACAAATCAAGATAGAATTCTAAAGGAAATAAGTAATGAAAAAAATCTCATTAATAATTCTTTTGGTTTGCCTTGCTTCTTATGGGTTTGCCATTCATGAAGATGCGGGAACCACTGGTTTTGCCTTTGCCCGTCTGCTTTTCAGTCCCAGAGCATCTGCAATGGGTTCGGCGTATTCCGGCGTTGCGGATGACGCCGAAGCTGTTTTCTTTAATCCTGCCGGATTATACCAATTAAATAATTCTCAGATTAATGCTGTATATATGAAATATCTGGAAGGAATAAACTGCGGGTCTTTGATCTTTGCAATACCAGTGAATGAAAGATCTACATTTGCTTTTTACAGCAGATTTTTATCCACTACGGAAACAAGGACCTTGAGCGATTCCCAGGGTAATTATCTGGGTACTGATGGTACATTTGGGTTTTCTGATATCGAAATTGGAGGATCTTATGCATATCACGTTTCCAACTCGCTTAATCTGGGTGGAACTGCCAAAGTACTTTATGAATCTATTGATGGTAAATCCGCTTCTGCCCTGGCATTAGACCTGGGGATATACCATATAACCGAAAACAAAAATCTCCATATTGGTATAGCCTTGCGGAATATAGGGTTACAGTTATCATCCTTCACCAGTAGCAAATATAAAGAAAATCTCCCGACTCTTGCTGACCTGGGTTTCGGGTTTCGCGTCATACCTGCTCTGCTTCTGGCGGCTGATATATATAAACCATTCAAAGGTGATTATTATACACGTTTTGGAGCTGAAATTGCCTTCCATGATTACCTGATGATCAGAGTCGGTTATAAAAGCGATGCCTCTGACTGGAAAACCGGGGGCAATAATGAAAGCCTGGCTGGGATAACTGGCGGATTTGGGATAAACTGGGATAAATATGAGATCAGTTATACCTTTCTATCATACGGGGATCTGGGTTTTGTGAACCAAATTGGAATTAACTATAAATTCATGGGGGAATAATTAATGATAAGATGCAAAGGTATCAATAAATCAAAAACCAAGAAACTGGGAAAAACACAATATTGTAATGCGGATATTCACCCTCATCAGATTTATTGTCATATTTGTGGAGAACCCACTCCAGTATTGAAGACTTATCTTTCCGCCTTTCGAAATTTTAAAGCAACCTGGCAAATACAACAAAAAGAATATCCACAAACATTAGGTCTTGGTCTTTTATTGACCCTGGCTGTCTATATCCCTATTGCCATCATAGTTATTCTACTCTGGAATAATTACTGGATGACCAATCTGGCTTTGCTCTTTGTTGTTCCACTGGCACTGCTGCCTTTTGCCCAAAGAAATGATCTGACTGTTAAAAATTTCCTGTCCTGTCTGAAATATTATCCTCATTACTGGTTTTTTGTGCTTTTGGCTGAGTTATATTTATTTATTCTAAAGGTGATCTGTACCGGTTATCTGCTGAATATCATGGTTGACCCCGTACTCCATATTGTCCGCTTGATCATGGTATTATATGGTATTGTCTGTGTGATAACTGTTCCCTATTTAATAAGCGAAAAAGGTGTTTTTGTAGTTAAAGCGATTTTTGCCAGTATCAAAGCTGGGCATGAAACCAGGTGGCAATTGTTTTTTACAGCAGTTCAGATTTTTGTGATCAATATCTTGGGTGCAGTATGTTTGCTAGCCGGATTGTTATTTACTTTACCTTTTTCTTATCTGTTAATAAGAAATTATTATTTGCAAATGATGGAATATGAGCTATTTATTTCTCCCAATCCTACTTTCAAATTAGACAAAAACAGAACATGATTATCAATTAACTGGAGTTTTCAGGAAACTTCTTTTTTGAGTATTATTATTACCTAACCTGAGCGATTCCCTTTTGTTAATATCACTAATCTCTTTGGCATATTGCGATTGTGAAAGATTTTGAAAGACCATTAAGGTATTCCCGCAATCTTTCACAACTAAATCTGCTCAAAGATATTAGCAATCTTAAGCAAAACAGAATCGCTCAGATTAGGTATTATATATCTCGCTTATTATAAAAAAATAAAATTTATAATAGACAAGTAAGCAGTAATAATAATATTTCAATTTAGATAATATTTTTTATTTAGGGAGAAGATATGGATACGAGTAAAAGGTATATTGCTATGTGCAGCAAGGCGGATGAGATCAAAGCACACTGGAAGCCTGCACTTGGTGATTATTTCTATGGAGTACCCCAGGATTTTTCTGATATGGAGTATGAAAAGGGAATTTATCAGTTCCTTAACTGTGAGGATGAATTCTATAGTATCATTCCAGACAATTATGATACTCGAACCAGAGAATTCACGGGCTTAGGTGATGAAGATGATGCAATCTTTCTTCCCCGGCAGGATAATCTCCAAAAGATGATTGATTATGAATTGCCCCTGGATCTGATTAACGACTTTAATCAATGGTCATCTGATCAGGATATCTCCATGAAGGAAAGACTGAAAACTATAGAACAACTCTGGCTGGCATATGTAATGTGGAAAAATTACAGTAAGATATGGACAGGTAAAGATTGGGAACATGTTAACTACGGGTAATATCTGGCAGGGAATTCCTTCTTATCCGCTTCCGGATGAGATGATCCAGGTGCTTCATCAAAAAGAGCAGATTAAAATCGAAAAAATTGTTTCTTCAGGACAATCCTCTCCTCCTGGTTTCTGGTATGATCAACCTCAAAATGAATGGGTTATTATGCTCTCCGGGGCTGCTTCAATCAGATTACAAAAACCTGATAAGCTGATCTCACTTCTTCCAGGTGACTTTCTCTTTATACCTGCTCATCATTTACACCGCGTTGAAAACACCAGCCACGAAGAAAATACCGTCTGGCTGGCTTTTTTCTATTCCTGAAAGTGGGCAGAAATTTGTTAGTATTGCCCGATTTCGGCTCATAGGATGTCTCGCAAGATAGTTTTATACATTTGTAACTGCCAGAATAGTAAGGATATAGGGGAAGTTAAAAAAAATAGTGAGGCTTTGGTTTGAAAATTGCGTATTTAGTCTTTAGTTTTTTATAAGAGGTTAATATGAATAGCCTAGTCAAAGATCCGATAAAAAGAAAAATATTTTTTCTTGTTGTTCTTTTAATCATCGTTGCCTTGAGCATCGTCGGTAGCAAGATGTTCATGGAAAACATTATTAATCTATATGGCAAGCAAACAAGGAACACTGATTCGCTTTTGTATCTTAATCAGATCATATATCGTCATTTTATGTTGATCAGGAGTGATTTTGATCTGCTTATCTCTGCTATAAACAGCCGGGAAGATACCAGCGAATTAGAGGAAAGCATCGAATTAAGTTTTAATGATATCAGGATTGTGCTCAATACCATTGAATACGGGGGCTCTTATGATTATAATTATTTTGATAAATTATCTATTTATACTCCCAGCACAAAATTAATTCAATTTACCGCGGTAAGTGATTTCGATACTAATCATTATATATCGCTATATTCCGAGTCAGTGATCAAACTGGAAGGGATAAAAAACTCTATTCAGAAGATACTATATTCGCAAGTTGAAGCAGGTCCTGAGGTTGAATTACAAAATTATATCCCCAAAATTAACACAGAAGTAGAAACTAGTTTTACTTCCATTCTTGATTTTCATAAAGCTATCATGAAGTATCAATATGAGATCAGCAGGGAAAAAATGTCACAACTTAATAAGTATAATCTGATCAGGTATGTTGTACTACTGGTAATCGGGCTTCTCAGTCTTATTATTTTTATTATTACCTTTATCCAGATAAGTAATATTATTGAAGAAAGAAATAATACTCTGAATGACCTGGACAAACTTAATCGTTCTCTGACTAAAGAACTGGAAGTAGCTGAAAATGTTCAGGCATATTTGAAACCCCAATGGTTGTCTCTGGATGATAATATGGTTTTTTCCGCCACTTACACGCCATCCAAAAAGATTGGAGGTGATTTCTCGGACACGATTAACATTTCGGAAGATAAATATGTTACTTATGTTGGTGATATTTCCAGTCACGGGGTTCAGGCAGCCTTGATCATGAGCGCCGTCAAGGCAACGATCAATATGGTGATCGAATCTGAAAAGGATAATCTCCAGCCTCATTATATTATCAAGAGGATCAATAATATTATCAGCAAAGAACTATTCCCTAATAATTATCTGACTTTGCTGATCTGTCTGATTGATATTAAACTCGGCAAGATCACTTACTATAATGCCGGACAGCCTCCAGTTATTCAATATAATAAGAAAACCAGGAAAGCCACTGTCATTTATGAAAAGGGTTCAGTCCCGATCGGCTGGCGTTCTGACTATGAATATTCTCAAGATGAAGAAAACGAGATAGACCTTGACCAGGATACTATCACGTTCCTATTCTCTGATGGAATTTATCAGTGCAATAATAGTGATCATACTCAACTGGATCTTGAGTCCTTTGCCAAATTTATTTCAGAAAACTTTGATGAAGAACGTAAGGTTATCCTCAGCCACATGCTCAAAAATAACCTGCTTGAAAATGGTTATGCCATTAATGCCGATGATTTCACGCTGGTCAGTTTCTGGCATCGTAACAAAGCTCTTGAAAAAAATAGTCAGTTTACTCTCATGCGTTCACTTCTCACTAATACAAAAGATATCGGAGCTTTCTGCGAGCAATTTATTCTCTCAAATCAGGATAATAATATTGAACTTGCCATGCAGATCGAGCTTATAGTAAATGAATTCCTCAACAATATTATCGTTCATGGCTTACGCAGTAAATCTGATACCGTTATCTTGCTTAAAATCGAGATCAGTGATGAATTGATCCTCACATTCTGGGATAAAGGTATTTCCTGGGATATTCCTAATAAACTTCCCGGCGAAGACCCATTTGCCAATAAAAGTGACTGGGACACTTCGGGGCGCGGTATTCCCATCATCTATTCTCTCACCTCAAAAGTCCTCCGTCACAGGTTTGATGAGGTCAATGAAACCGTGATGTATATCCCGCTCACCGGTAACCTGGAGCAATTCTACCACTAATTAATTTTGATCTCACTCTAAAAAAAGTCTATTAACAACGAATAGCACGAAAAGCACGAAAAAACTAATAATATACTATTATTGATTTTATTTCTAACTTATTTTATATTACATAGATATGCTTTTTCGTGTATTTCGGTGCGCCACGAAGTGGTGTGCCTCTAATTGGTGAAAGTCCAGCCCGGTTAATTTTCTGTGCGACCGGAAGTGAAAAAGATGGCTGCTATCAATAATGGAGCAGTCAAAGCTCTTTGAATCAGTAAGTAAACCGTAGTGTGAGTTAACAGGTTTAGCTTCGATACACCTTGCAGCCGGCGAGTATTTAGGATATGATCGCAATCTACAGGGCAAAAAATCCAAAAACATGAATATTTTACTTAACAGGAATTATGTATGATTTGACAAATAAAATTAAATTCTGGTATATTGTTTTAATAAGAAATTAAAGATTATTGAAAGTTATGTTTACCAGGATATCTGCTGAGGTTGGATATGTATGAAGCTAATAGAGTATAAGATTTTAAACCGCGAAAGGCACGAAATTACGCGAAAGGAAGAGAAGAAAAAATATTGAGTTAAGCTATTGCAATGCTTCGCCTTGTTGTATGAAGATGAAACATAGTGGCT
>CAZAHZ010000048.1:0-15536 GCA_964485055.1 uncultured Candidatus Cloacimonadota bacterium | reverse complement strand
GATAATAAGAGTTTTGAACGTATTTCGGGCAAGACTTTTGGGATCCGGCAGGGGCTGGGAAGTCTAATCTGTCTTCCAGAACACACGGAAATTGTAATGTAAGAATTTTTTAGCATCGAACAAAACGAACAAAACTAACTGATAATTGTAATATAAGATTTGTTAAACAGCTAAAACCGGGTACAGATTGTATCCAGACCATCTTGGTCTGGGATTGAGTATTCCGTTTTGATAGAGCATAGAGTACGCCAATATAGAGCCACCTCTCCGGTAAAATTGAGCCACCCTTCCGATTTTGAGAGCCACTTGTTAGATTTTACAGAAAATGCTATAAATAGATTTATGATTATTATACTTGAAAAGTGCACCAGCATTTGATTTGATATTTATCAATGAGAGTAAAAAAAGAATAAATCTCATATAAATACAATGATTATTACTCAATTCGGATTGCGTCTTCACTTCGCAACCACCATGCAAAACTTTGTAATAAAATTTCTCTAACTTATTGAATTTTATTTATATACATAGTCTTTTAATAAAATGGCTCTCAATAAACGGAAGGGTGGCTCTATTTCTGCGGAGAGGTGGCTCTAAAACTGCGGACTGATGGCTCTATCTTGTCGGATTATTCACACGCCTGTAACAGGCATATCCACGCCGAGTAAGAAGAAATCTTAGAGAAAGTGACACATGCTAAACATTGAGCTCCAAAAAAAAGGTAATATGCTTCTCTATTTAAAATAGAAAATCCTCGTTAGATATAATTAAGAAGTTCCCATTCAAACTTGAAAAGTGTACTACTAAGAAAAGGAGATTTTATAATAAGAAGATTATTGTCAAAATAGCGGTATAAATAACAATTAAATATAGCATTACAATCCAGCCAGTGAATAGGAAAAAAGTGAGAAGCAATCAAAACCAGTCAGTCGATATCGCTCTAATCGTGATCCGAAACTCGTAACTCGAGACTCGATTGCAAGAAAAAGATTAAAGCCAGTCAGCCAATGTCGCCCAAAACTCCTACCCCGCATACAGTTCTCCCGATGTATCAGGATGGCTTACCTTCATTTTTTCATTACATTCCTCTGTGCTCTCTGTGCCTCTGTGGTAAATATCTTACATTACATTCCAGTTCGTTTTGTTAGTTTTGTTCGTTGCTAAAATATCTTCTCATTTCTTTAGTTCGGGTTTGTTCGGTTTGTTCGCGGCAATATATTCTTACATTACATTCCAGTTAGTTTTGGCTTGATGAGGCGTAATCTATGAAGACTATTAGTTGCTAAAAAAATCTCACTCTTTTCAATAAACTGATGAGCTGTAACCGGAATTTTAATATAGTTCCTGTTACGGAAGAGACCTTATTTCATCAGAACGCATTTTCCTGTTACAGTAGCTTTCCCGTCTGATAGAAGATTATAGTAATATATCCCTGAGCTTACCGGTTTCCCCATCTCATCGCATCCATTCCATATCTTGTCATGGATTCCTGCTGTCAGGTTGCCACAAAACAATCTTCGTATCATCTGTCCCTTCACATTTGTGATTATTAATTTCACTTTGCCGTCTATCGGAATATAGAAGCTGATCGTAGTCGCCGGATTGAATGGATTTGGGTAGTTTTTTAGATCATAAGTTGCTGGAAGCATTTCTATGTTATTGCTGTTAACCGGCTCTGTTATCTGCAAAAACTGATTTACTGCTACATTTTCCAGTTGTGTAATATTGCCAGATTGCCATATAACACTAAGACTTTGTATTTCTTCAGCATCACCTAAACCGAAATGAGTGACCAGGGAATTCCGGCAGGAAACCTCCTGCATCTGAGTTACAATGTTGCCATCTATCTCTGCTGTTACCGAGATCATGCAGCCAAAACCATCCCGGTTTGTTTCTGTTCCCGCGGTTTTTATGGTTAACCAGTTATTGGCATTTCCATTATTAAGGAATAATTTGTTATTCCCGCTGAAATAGTTGTTTACTGCAATAAAGATATCCAGAAAACCATCCTGATCGTAATCTGTCCAACCCGGTTCCTTATTATAATTGCCATCGTTTGCCAGAATACCTTCCGTGACCTGAATAAATCCCTCTCCAGTATTTTCCAGCACCAGGTTATTGCCGTCATAAGCCGATTGATAGATATCCAGGTCTCCATCATTGTCATAGTCAATCATGGCACAGCCACCACCTGAATTGATGCCGTTATGCGAAAGACCATTAAAGCGAGAGAAATTGCCCTCTCCATTATTATTGTAAAGATATACATCATAGGCACTTGCAGGCAACATCCCTGGAGCTGCGTAAAGGTCTATATCTCCGTCATTGTCATAATCTCCGCAACAGACAATATCAAAATTTTCCAGATCATTTACTACCTCATCATCTATAATTTGCTCAAATATCTCTTCTCCCATATTCAGGAACAGAGAGTTATAATCGGGACCGGAATTTGCCAGGAAAACGTCCTGATAACCATTTCCATCCAGATCAGCCCAGACGCAGTTTCCCGTATTACGGCTTTCTGAGGTCAAAGTTCCCACAAATACTCTTTCAAATAAACCGCTGCCATCATTGTGATAAAGAAAATTAACTTCATCGCGGTTGCAGACAAAAAGGTCAAGCCAGCCATCCTTATCATAATCAATCCAATATGAGCCTGTTGATCTGCCACCATTGCTGCCCACGCTTCCGGTGGTTTCTAAAATAAAAGCTCCTCCTCCGTAATTCTTATAAAGGAAGTTATTTTCATTATAGTTTGCTACAAAAAGGTCTATCCAGCCATCATTATCATAATCTCCGGCACAGCAGCCATAAGAACTCCCTCCATCCGTCGTCACCGGACTACCGGTTTCATCTTTTGTAAAGCTCCCGTCGCTATTATTCCAGTAGAGGAAATTCAATTTACCATTATCAGCATCATTATTGCAGACAAAAAGGTCTTCCCAGCCATCGTTATCAAAATCTGCCCAGCAGCAGCTATAGTTCCAGCCCCCATCATTGACCATATCGCCCTCTAATATCTGCGTGAATTCCTGAGCGCTGCCTAGACTGATAAAAAAAAATAATAAAATAACTATCATAATTCGAGGCATACTGTTTCTCCTTGAATATCGCTTAGAGCTTTAATTACAAGTCTGATTACAAATCTTCTATAAGCCCACTCTATAAACCTTTAAATATAATATTTCAACAACGAAAGGCAATAAATACACGAAAAAGAAAAAAATATACTTAAACAAAAAAGCATATCTATATAATGTAAAATAAGTTAGAAATAAAATCAATAATAGCATATAATTAGTTTTTGTTCGTGCTTTTCGCGTTTTTCGTTGTTAATAGACTTTTTAGAGTGGGCTCAATAAACTATGAATAACCTCAGGTTGGAATGCAGTGACTACCTAGGACTATTTAAAGTAGATCCCTTTCAGGAAAAAAAGTCAATTCACTAAAATTCATCCTTAATTTTTCTTATCCTTATTTTTTAATAAGTTAAGTTAAACAGTCTCTTCCGGGGCTTGTTATTTCCTGAGTTCTATTTCTCAGGTTTACGATGAACAAGGGAAGAAATGCGTGATTTTAGATCGTCTTTATTTTGTTTCTGAAGTTCTCGCATTTTAAGACAGATATTTCTAACTTCGCGGAAATTAACTTTTCCGCTGCCCGAAATGGGCATTTCTTCAATAACAAAGAATCGTTTGGGTAAAGCAATGGCAGGGAGTTCCAGTTTCATTTGTAAACTCATCTTCAATTTATTATAATCATCCGAAGAGACCGCTGCGACAATTTCAGCACCTTTGACAGAATGAGGTAGATCGACAACGCAACAGACAATTTCTTCAGGCAGCAATCGGGTTATCACTTCTTCCACCCGAACAAGTGAAACCATTTCCCCGCCAATTTTAACAAAGCGTTTTAATCTTCCCTTATGCCAGAGGTAGCCATCTTCATCAAAACAACCCATATCTCCGGTATCATACCAACCGTTATGCATGTGAAGACAAGTTTCTTCAAAATTATTAAGATAACCTTTCATCACCAGATCACCTCGGACCACTATTTTCCCTGTTTCTCCGGCTGGTAATTCTTTATCGGTTTCCGTATTTAAAATTTTAACTTCGGCATCTGTTACCGGTTTGCCAATACTTCCAGGACGATAATGATAGATCGAATTTCCTGAAATCACAGGACTGGTCTCCGTTGCTCCATAGCCTTCATAGAGAGTGACGCCATGATCTTCCTTGTATGCCAGCCGTAATTTCTCCGGCAATTTATCACCCCCACTGATACCAAAACGCACAGTATCAAAATCATTTTCCCGGCAGCGACGCAGGTAGCCGTTGAAAAAGGTCGGTGTCCCAACCATTGCGGTTATTCCATAGCTTTTTATATTTTCACAAATAAAGCGGTAATCAATGGGATTGGGAAAGGTGACCACTGTAGCTCCCGCCAGTAACGGTATCCAGAAAGTGATGGTTAATCCGAATACATGGAATAAAGGGAGTGTGCCGGCAAAGATATCACTCTTTTGAACTCCCACCATGCCTGGCAGCACTTTCACCTGATGCTCGATATTGGCATGAGTTAACTGGACAGCTTTGGGTTCCTCTTCACTACCGCTGGTAAACAGGATAACACTAGTATCATCAGGTTTGCCAGCATGCAAAGATAACTTGATCAAAGAAGAAGGTAATTTGCTTAATAAAGCTGCAGGAATTTTATCAGACAAGGTTAATTCCTTCATGATATCTTCCAGAAAAACCATCTCGGGCAAGGGTTCAAGGTTAAGCTTCTGGAGCAATCCCCGGCTACTGATAATAGTCTCAAAACTACAAATATCCCTGGCATAAAGACAATTATTGATCGCTCCGGTGGCATAATTGATCATAACCGGGATTTTTCCTGCCATCAGGCAAGCGATAACAGAAAGATGACAACCCGCAGAAGTGGGCAGAAGTAAGCCAATATAACTACCATGGAATTTAGAGAATTTTTTTTTCAGGATCAAGGCAGCGATCAGTAATTTTCCATAGGTATAACTTTTTCTGGTAGCCAGGTCATGGATAGCAATTTTATTTCGGTTTCGGCAGGCACTGTCAATAAATTTCTGATGTAGCAAGAAAATCTCCTTCAATGCCAGTTATCAGCACATTTTAACAGGCTGGCATTCCTATATTTTATAGCTTTTCAGCTTTGATCGTCAAGGCTTCAACTCATCCAGCATGTCTTTGAATTTATCATATTTATTGTCCGTACCCTGGATCTTTCCAAGCGAAATGATAACATCTACTTTGCTCCCTTTTGGAATGCGTTCTTCTGCCAGAGGACTGGAAAGGATGAGTATATCTTTTTCCACTTCATCAGAATAGCGATAATATTTTTCACCTATCTGCAACCCGGCATTTTCGAGCCTCAATTTTGCCTGATTTACGGGCAGGTTAGCCAGATAGGGAATGGAAACCATTTCCGGGCCATCGGATACCACAACTTCCACGGTTCTGAATCTTTTGGTCATAATACCCGGATGAGGGTCTTGTGAAATGATTTGTCCTTGTGGATAATCATCATTACTAAGCCGGTTAATCTCTTTCAGATAGAGATTGCTGCTGCTGCAGACCTGACGCGCTGTTTCGTAGCTCATGCCCACAACATTGGGAGTTTCTTCTTCGTGGCGATGATCTACAAGAACCTTCATGATTATATTAAAGGATAAAAAACCCACTAAAAACAGTACTATCAGAATTAGAACTGCCTTAAGAAATCCTGCTATTTTTTTCATCCCAATTTCTTTTCCCTTGTTTTATTTAATTCACTGCCTACCTTTTTGAATCATAGACAGCGGTCAAGTTTTTCTCCGCATTCGGGCAGCAAATGCACCATCCAGATTATGCTTCCAGGGCGTAGTCTTTAAATATCCGTTTTCAGTAAATTCCGGCGGGATAATCGTCTCAGCATGCACCAGCTCAAAATCCGGATGTTTCAAGAGAAAATTTTCCACCTGCATCTCATTCTCCTCAGGATTCAAAGTACAGGTGCTATAAACCAGATCACCCTTTGAGCAAACAAATTTTGCTCCTGTCTTCAATGCCATTTCCTGCAGCTTGAGTAATTGAGGAATATCATGTATCTGCTGCCAGCGTATCTCCGCTTTTTTCTGCATCACACCCCAGCCACTGCAGGGCACATCCAGCAAAACCTTGTCATAAGCCGGGGCAACTGGTCCATAATTAAAGGCATCTTCCGCTATCACTCTAAGGTTGTTCAACTTCAATCGTTCACAGTTTTGTTTGATCAACTTGCACTTATTCGGCATTTTATCTATGGTGATCACTTCCCCGGTTCCCTGCATCAATTCACCAGCATAGCAGGCTTTTCCACCCGGCGCAGCAAACATGTCAATTATACTCATATCGATCTGGGGTTCCATAAGTTCAACCACTAATCCCGCGGCAGGGTCCTGCACTGAGAAATAACCTTCCTCAAAAGCTACATCTCGCAATGCCAGATCTCCGCTGTCCGTTTCCAGAAAATTCTGCGAGGCACTTATCTGCCTAAATATTATCGCTCTTCGCGAAAAATATGTGAGGAATTTATCAACCGAGGTTGCCATTGTATTTACGCGAATTTTCAATTTAGGTTTTTCATTAAAATACAGGCAGGCATACTCCGTTTCTTCTTCTCCATAGATAGAAATAAATTTAGTTACCATTTCCTCATCAAAGGAGTGTTCATTTGCAATTCTGCTCACAGTATCTTCGGGATAATGTATATCCGGGTCTCGCTGATATGACCGAAGAACGCCATTAACAAAGGAAGCTACCTTTGCACCAAAGATTGATTTGGTTGTTTCCACTGTTTCGTTGATGACAGCATAATCAGGGATACCGGATAAATAGCGAAGTTGAAATAATCCCACGTAGATCATGATCCTGATTTTCAAATCTGTATTCTGGAATTTTTGGGTATCGGTAAACTGGGAAGCTATATAATCAAGATTCTTATACATTTTGATCGTCCCTTTAACCAGGGTATAGAGAAGGTCAGTATCTTCACCTTTATTTAATAGCTGCTTCTTTGACTGGCTCAGCAGTTTACTGGAAAACTTTTTTTTCTTTAGGACATTGTAAATTATCTTATAGGCTTCAGATCGTACTTGATTCATTTATTTTACTTTATTATGAAGTTCTTTGATGGTATCTTTGATCAATTCTTCAGCAGTATTGTAACTCTTCGATTTAAATAATTTCATAAGGCACTTCCTCACGTCATACTGAGAAAATCCCAGCGTGGCTAAAGCTGCCATGGCATCTTCGGTTATACTTTCCATTCCTGGCATCAGTACGGATGGTCCACTCCCGTCACGGTTAAGCTTATCTTTAAGTTCCAAAACCAGGCGTTCGGCAGATTTTTTTCCTAAGCCCGGCACTGTGGCTATCATTCCCAGATTACCCTCCAGCACCGCTCTCTGAAATTCATCCACTGAAAGCGTGGAGAGAATTGCTATTGCTGTGCGGGGTCCTATCTTGGAAACACCCAGCAATACGCGGAATAATTCTTTCTCCTTTCGGCTGTAAAAACCAAATAACCTTGCTCCGTCTGTTTCATTAAAGTAATAATGAACCAGCAGCAGAACATTTTCTCCTTTGGCTGGCAAACGCTGGAATGTACTGATGGGAATGCTCAATTCATAGCCGACTCCGGCACAATCAATAACAACACTACTCGGTTGCTTCTCTGCTAATTTTCCTTCTAAATATGCATACATATTTCTATAAACTTATCCTGATCCTGTTATAGTGACAAAGCGCCAGTGCCAGCCCATCCGTGGCATCTTCCGATTTTCCTTCCAGGTCTAAGCCAAGGCTTCTGGAAATCATATATTGAACCTGCTTTTTATGTGCACTTCCATTTCCAGCCACAGATTTTTTTACCTCGCGCGGGCTGTATTCAAAGATAGGTATTTTTGCCCGGCTCAAAAGCAGCAATATAGCTCCCCGCACGTGCCCCAGTGCAAAAGCCGCCCTGATGCTTTTTCCATAAAATATGGTTTCCACTGCCGCAACATCTGGCTGGTATTCCAGCAGAACTTTTTTTAAGCCATCGTAGATCAAAGGTATCCTGTCTTTTAATTCCAGCTTTGTATCTACGCAAATCACATCGCAACCAGCAGCCAGGATCGTTCTCCTTTGCAGCTCCAGTATGCCATAACCACAATTACGCGTACCTGGATCAATTCCCAGTATTATCACAAATCCTTGCCGTTGATCATTCAGCGCTCAAACGCTCAAAAACTTCATCCGATATTTCATAATTGGCATATACTTTTTGAACATCCTCCAGATCATCCAGCATATCCAGCAAACGCAGCAGTTTCTCGGCTACACTATCCGCATTTATCAGGTTTTTGGGGACCATGGTTAATTCCGCTTTCTTGACCTGATAGCCTTTTTCTTCCAGATTCGTCATCACTTTATGAAGCTCAGTTGGTAGTGTATATATAATGAAGCTGCTTTCTTCTGTTTCCATATCTTCTGCTCCGGCATCAAGCACATCCATCATGATCTCGTCTTCATCCTCTCCGTCGTTCAGTATCTCAATCACTCCCATCTTATTGAACATCCAGGCTACTGAACCGCTCTCTGCCATACTGCCACCATGCTTGGTAAAAGCGTGACGCACTTCCGATACGGTGCGCTGCTTATTATCTGTTAATGCCTCTACTATGATAGCCACTCCATTATGACCATATCCTTCATAAATATATTCTTCATAATTGACGCCTTCGATTTCGCCTGTTCCTTTTTTGATGGCTCGATCTATATTAGCTGCCGGCATATTTACAGATTTGGCGCCCTGAATTGCCACTCGCAGGCGAGGATTGGTTTCAAGATCACCACCTCCTTCTCTAGCTGCCACGGTGATCTCTTTGATATATTTTGTGAACAGCTTCCCCCGCTTGGCGTCGGCTGCTCCTTTCTTATATTTGATCGAACTCCATTTATTATGTCCTGACATTCTGCCTCCATTTTCTCTTAGTTTTTTATTTAATCAATTTATTAAGCTGCTTCCCTTTTTGGCAAGCAAAATGTAATGAGGTTTCAAGAACTTGATATTAAAATTTCTCTTCCGTTACCTGTTTCTTTTTTCACATCCCCTGATACTGACCTTCCCATATTCATGATAAATTCAGGGAGAGATACCTCAGCATTGGTCTGAGGAAGTCAAGTTCCCTAAAACTATTAAATTAAAGTTGTTTATTGACATTATATATCATGCTGATGATTTTGGCACTCATTGTCTGAAGTTATATAAAAAATATAGAAGGAAAAATATAGCGAGGAAAAGATGAAGAAATATGAAATGACTCAAATTCGCAATGTAGCCTTGGTTGGCGGAAGTGGCAGTGGCAAAACCACCTTAGCAGAGCACATTCTTCATGCAGCCAAAAAGACATCACGTGTCGGACGCATTGAAGACGGGAACACCGTGATGGATTACACTCAGGAAGAGATTGATAAAGGTATGTCCATGTCAATTTCTTTAGCCAATTTTGAATGGAAGCATGATAAGATCAACCTGCTGGATACACCGGGAACAGCAGATTTTGCTGCTGACCAGTTGTCAGCCAGTCAGGCAGTGGAGACTTTATTGTTTGTGGCAAACGCAGCTTCCACGTCATTTGAAGTTGGTCTTGAACAGGCGATGGAATTGCTTGAAGAAGCAAATTGTGCTCGTGCAATAGTGGTAAATGGAATGGATCGTGAAGGTGCCGATTTCAATAAAGCCCTGGAATTTATTCGTGATAATACGGATTATAATCCAGTTCCCCTATTGTTGCCAATTGGTTCTGAGTCAAAATTTGTTGGTGTGGTTGATATAATTAAGGGCAAAGCCTTTTTCAAAGGCGAAGCACATGAAATACCAGCCGATATGGCAGAGATGATCGAGGAATCAAGGATGTCTTTGATGGAAGCCGTTGCCGAGAGTGATGATGCTCTTCTGGAGAAATATTTTGAGGCTGGCGAGTTGACGAATGAAGAATTATCTGGAGGCATCAAGAAAGCCATCAGCAATGGTTCTCTGTTCCCTGCTTTTGCCGTATCAGCTAATGAAGATATAGCCATAATAGAATTGATTAATGCAATCACAGACTATCTGCCCTCCCCCGCTGATATTAATAAGATCACAGTCACTGTAAACGAAGCGGATAAGGAAATGGTGTGCAAACCCGACGGTGAATTGCTGTCATTTGCTTTTAAATTATCGAGTGATCCCAACCTTGGTGAGATCGCCTATGTCCGCGTTTTTTCCGGTAAACTGGTGCCGGCATTAGATGTATATATACCCGAAAAAGAGGCAAAAGATAGAATTGGCTCTATGTCTTTCTTTATTGGAAAAAACCGTACTGAAACAGATGAGATTAGCGCCGGTGACATCGGTGGACTGGTGAAAGTGAAAGCGATCAGATCATTTAATTCCATTGTTAAGCCTGGCAACGATCTCAGGAAAAAAGCTATTACTCTGCCCACACCGGTTTACTGGCAGGCGATCAAAGCCTTATATCAAAAAGATGAAGATAAGATCGGTTCCGGTTTGACCAAATTACTGGATGAAGACCCCACGTTAAATCTGACAATGAATACTGAATCCAGTGAATATGTGCTTTCCGGTATTGGTGATCAGCAAATCCAGTTAGTTCTCAAGAAATTATTAAGCCGTTTCAAGATCGAGGCTTCTCTTCAAACCCCGTCGGTAAATTATCGCGAAACTATGAAGGGTGGAACCGTAGATGTCAGTTATAAGCACAAAAAACAGTCCGGTGGTCGTGGTCAGTATGCGGAAGTTTATTTCCGGGTTACACCTAAGGAGCGTGGAGAAGGTTTTGAATTCAAAAACTCTGTAGTCGGCGGGACAATACCTTCCAATTATATTCCGGCAATAGAAAAAGGTTTAAAAGAGGTTCTGATAAAGGGAATCATATCAGGAAATCCGATCGTGGATTTGACTGTAGATGTATATTTTGGCAGCTTCCACGATGTGGACTCGTCCGAAATGGCATTCAAGATCGCGTCCTGGCAGGCATTGAAGAAAGCCTTTACCGAAGGGCAACCCATACTCCTCGAACCTATTCACGATATCCAGATCATCATCCCAAATGAATATATGGGCGATGTTATGGGTGATATTTCCACTCGTCGTGGTCGGATCAGCGGAATGGAACAGAAAGGTCGCAAGCAGATACTTAATGCCACTATCCCCCTGGTAGAATTATATAACTATTATCCTGCCTTGAAATCTCTCACTCAGGGACGTGGAAAATTCACACAGAACTTCTCTCACTACGAGAAGGTGCCGGATGAAATCACTCAAAAAGTTATTGCAACCTACCAAAACGATGATGAGAATTAAATAATCGAATTTCCATAAATCTGAAAGCTCCGGTTATTGACAACTGGAGCTTTTTTTATGTAAAATATTTATATCGGCGGAAATTTATCTTTACAGACAACCCCTGCAAAATAATTAGTTGACAAGTTAAAATCGGGACAGGAGTGATCATGATCATAGTAACCGGTGGAGCGGGATTTATTGGCAGTGCTCTGGTTCGGCGCCTGAATGAGGAAGGATATGACAATATTATTATTGTAGATAATCTGGGCACAAGCTCAAAGTGGAAAAACCTGATCAATCTTAAATTCAAAGATTATATTCATAAATCTGAGTTTTTAGATAAAATCAATAATATGCAGTTTATTGAGGCAATATTTCATCTGGGAGCCTGTTCTTCAACCACGGAAGATGATGCCGATTATCTGTTCAGTAATAATTTTGACTACTCCCGCCGACTGGCTGAATATTCACTGCATAATGATATCCGCTATATCTATGCCAGTTCGGCAGCAACGTATGGTGCAGGGGAAAATGGCTACTCTGATGCTGATGATCAGACTGAGAAACTGCGTCCACTAAACCAATATGGTTTCTCCAAACTGCTGATGGATCGCTGGGTTCTGCGTAATAACCTGCAGAACAAGATCTGCGGCTTAAAGTTCTTTAACGTCTTTGGACCAAATGAATATCACAAGGGTTCGATGAAATCCATGGTTTTCAAATCGTGGGATCAGTTCAATAATAACGGCAGCGTGAAGCTTTTCAAATCCAATCATCCAGATTTTACCGATGGTGAGCAGCAGCGTGATTTTATCTATGTTAAAGACGTGGTGGACGTGATCTGCTGGTTATCCGAACATAAAAATGTGAATGGAATATTCAACGTGGGCACGGGCATTGCTCATACCTGGAAAAAACTGGTCCAAGCCGTATTTGCAGCTTTAGGTAAAAAGGAGAATATTCAATATATTGAGATGCCACCCGAATTGAAGAACTCATATCAGAACTATACCTGCGCCCAAATAGACAAGTTGAAAAATGCCGGATATACAAAAAGCTTTTTGCCTTTAAATGAAAGCGTCAGAGATTATGTGCTGAATTATCTTAATCAGGAATTTCCTTATTTATAATACCTCTATATGAAATATCTAACTTTGTTTTTTATGCTTTTCATTTCCGCAGGAACTGGCTGGGGCTGTGATATGTTTGCCCTGATGCTGACTGACAGCGGACATTTCAGTGACCACGAGGAGACAGTTTATAGTTATTTCAATTTTTTGATCGGCAGATCAAGTTCCACTACAAATGATGATGGCTATGGGGTCGTTGCCTATCACCGAGATTCAAGATTCCTCCAGGTGAGTGATTGCTGGTACAAGACAGGTTATGAGACCTGGTATGGAGACGGGGAAGCGGAACCCCTCGATGATGCCAGGACGGCAATACTTTCTGATGAAAATGATTACTATCTCGTGATCGGGCATGCCCGAAATGCCACTGGTGGCTCTGGTTCGCATCCTTTCCGCCTGGAAAGTGATCTTTGCTCCTATAGTTTTTGTCATAATGGCGTGATCAGCACAGTTCTTCGTCAGGCATTCATGGACTATCTCGGTGAATTCTGGTTTGATCAATATCCCTCTAACTGGTCAGGAGAATTTGGTGACCTGGGATCATTTATTGACAGCGAACTTTATATGCATTATCTGATCAATAGTATCTTCAATAATGGCAACGAGATAATAACCGGGTTTCAAGCTGCTCTTCAGGAAACTAATCTGCTGGGAATTAATCCTGCCGATTATCTTCTCAATGCCCGTTGTTCCGGCAATTTCCTATTTAGTGACGGCATTGATCTATATGCTTTCCGAAATACTAAACTGACATCAAGCTACAAACTCTCCTGGCAGGATTATGACAACATGATCGGGATCAAAACTCATGACCTGTTGATAACCGAGCTTGAGCAGAATGAACTGGTGCAATTCACTGCTACGGGTGAGATAAATTCTCAAATTCTAGAAGCTCCCGAAGAAGAAGAATTTGTCCCGCCAGCTCAATTTTATGCTCAACCTAATCCCTGCCGGAATTATGTTGATATCTTTTATTCTTCCAGTCGTAAGGATGATAATAATAATGACGATATTAATGAATCTGATTTCGTTACTATTTATGATATCAAAGGCAGAAAACTCAGAGAAATCTCCAGTTCTCTGAATGCAGCTGACTTTCGCTGTTATCACTGGGATGGACGCAGTTCAACCGGTAAACGGGTCGCTGCCGGAATATATATCTTCCAGCACCACAGCAGTGGTAAAACCGGCAAACTTGTGCTTATAAAATAAAATTCTTTCAGGTAATGACTTTGAAAAATTATCTTATTGTCATTCTTATTATCTGCTTCGTATTTCCACTTTTCTCCTGCGATATGATCGCTGTAGCAGGTTCGATTGATATTAATGAATTGCAGGCTGCGATCAGATTCTTCAAGAATTCTTCTAATTCGAAAAGCAATAATGACGGCTACGGTATCGCCTGGTTTGACGATAACCAGAGCTGGCAGACCAGATATAAATGCGGAAAACGTCGCTGGTACGGTGATGGGGATAGCGAACCCCTGAACGAGTTGACTGATATGGCAGACCGGTACATTGTGCCGGGTAATGTGGTGATGATGCACGCCCGTGATGCTTCCAGTGGTTTTGGTAATCATCCTTTTACTCTGAAAATGAATAATAAAACCTGGGCTTTTATGCATAATGGCACGCTCAGCCTTGATCTTCAGGAATATTTTCTGGAGAGCCTCGGTGATGACTGGTTTGATAAAAATCATCCTAACTGGACATCTGATCCCAAACGGATCATTGACTCCGAAATCTTTTTTCATTACCTCGTTAGCGAGTTTGAACGTCAGCAGTCCCTGGACATAATTCTAATAGATTTGATGGATCACATTGCCTATGCCGGAAATAAGGAAATCCTCAATTTTATTCTTAGTGACGGTGAAATCTTCTTTGCCTTCCGCAACAGTCCTCTCTCTGATAAAAAGCATAAACTCTGCTTTAAACAGAAGCAGAATATGGTGATAATATCAACCGGAACTCAGCAGCTTGAAGAATTAAAACCTCGTGAATTGATTATCTTTCAATCAGGAAAACTTAACCGAAAGCAGTTATAATTAAAAACACAGGCTTCCCCCTGTTTTATACCAACCAGATATAGATATTGTTATATTACAGAGATAGTTATGCCACCACAAAATGTACGGGCAGACCCATGTGTCTGCCCTCTTTGCATATTTCTAAGCTATCTTAGTATATAGCTGCGATTCAGATATTATAAGGGCAGACACATGGGTCTGCCCGTACGGTAGAGGAGATATTTTTAAATTTTCAGGGGGATGCCAGTTTTTATAAATAAAAAACATTCTTGCCAGAACTATAAAACTCAGAAATTTTGTTTTCAGATATTTTAAGCTTTTTCACCGGGTGAAATCTGGTTGAGACACTCGGAAAGGAGATTCCTGATGTTCAAAAAACCTGTTTTCTGGATTATATTTTTTATTCTTGTTGCTGTTTCCACTGTTTTCTGTCTTAAAAATTTTGCCCGTATCATGAGCATTATTAACCTCGATATATCCATGGATAGACATGAAGCTCTGCAATCGGCTCTTTCGGACAGTGATGTCTGGTCAATAGGTCCCTTTGACAGCAGGCAGGCTGTTATCTTCAATGAAGATACTTTCCTCCAGTATTATATCGAACTGGAAGCCGACGGCAAGGAAGGATATAATAATTTCCTGGCTGAAGGCAAATATCAGCCCTATCAGTGGATCGTCCGCCATTTCCTGCCTCAGCAGGAACATCAGGCATATTTTTATTACACTCCCGCTGGCGAATTATATGGATTTAATGAAATCATCCCCGAAACCGAACCGGGTAACAATATCAGTGTTGAACTTGCTCAATCCAAAGGTGAAGCCGCCGCCCAAAAGCTTGGAATTGACCTTTCGGAATATAAATTAATAGAAACCAAGAAGAACGAAGTTATTTCCGGTCGTCAGGATTATGTTTTTGTCTATGAACGCCCGGAATTGAATGAACTACCCCGGGGCAAGCCCCGAGGTATCATAAGGAAAGTGTGTGAAT
>CAZAHZ010000047.1:0-15551 GCA_964485055.1 uncultured Candidatus Cloacimonadota bacterium | reverse complement strand
TGCAATCCGCGAAGGCGGAAGGACAATAGGCGCCGGCGTGGTAGCCGAGATAATAGTATAACCGGAGGCAATAGTGTCAGAGAGCAACACAGAAAACAGGATCAGGATAAAGCTGAAAGCTTACGATTTCAGATTGTTAGACAGGTCTGTTGCTGAGATAATAAAAAATACCCGTAATACCGGAGCCCGGATTATGGGACCTATCCCGTTACCAACAGAACGCACCTTATATACGGTGTTACGTTCACCCCATGTGAATAAGAAAGCCCAGGAACAATTTGAAATGCTTGTACATAAGAGATTGATTGATATAATAAATCCGACGCCCCAAACGACTAATGCTTTGAAGAAGTTAAGTTTGCCGGCAGGAGTACATGTAGAAATCAAGGCGTAAAGGAGAAAATATGATAGGGTTAATCGGAAAGAAACTTGGGATGACGCAACTGTTTGATAGGCACGGTTATCTGATTCCGGTAACAGTGATCAAAGCAGGACCTTGCTGGGTAATTCAAAAGAAGACGAAAGCACATGATGGATATGATTCTATCCAGTTAGGTTTTGAAGAAGTCCAAGATAAGCGGGTTAAAAAGCCAGAATTAGGTCATTTTAAGAAGCATAAAAGCAAAAGTTTCCGTTTCTTGAAGGAATTCCGACTAAAAATCTATAAAGATATTCAGGAAAATGAGCAATTTGATGTATCTATGTTTGTAGAAGATGAACTTCTCAAGATTACCGGAATTTCAAAAGGTAAGGGTTTTCAGGGAGTAATGAAGCGTCATGGATTCAAGGGTTTCAAGGCAACTCATGGAGTACATGAGAGTTTTCGTGGACCGGGTTCTATTGGTCAGTGTGCAACTCCCTCCCGAGTATTCAAGGGTAAGAAATTACCGGGACAAACAGGTAGGGAAACGGTGAGTGTCAAGAATCTGCGAGTAGTAGGGATCGATAAAGAGCGAAATTTATTGATGGTTAAAGGAGCATTACCTGGACATCGCAATGGAATAGTTTATATCAGGAAAGAACTGTAGATCAGGGAGAAATAGATGTTGGAAGTAAAGAAATATTCAGCAACAGGAGAGGAGATCGGCAAAGTAGCACTCCCGGAATCACTATTTGCAGTTGAGACCAAGGGAGACGTAAAAGCACTTCTCTATGAAGTAATTAATATGTATCGGGGGAATCAACGTCAGGGAACTTCAAAGACCAAAAATCGTGCGGAAGTTCATGGCAGCGGTCGTAAGCTTTACCGTCAGAAAGGCACGGGCAGTGCGCGAGCTGGAAACAGGAGAACCCCGCTACGAGTTGGTGGAGGTACAGCATTCGGTTGTAAACCTAAGGACTGGTATCGCGTGATACCAAAAAAGAAGAAACGTCTGGCGTTAAAGGTAGCTTTGACAGAGCGAGCCAACCGCGAGCAGATAATAGTAATAGAAGATTTTACGTTTGAGAAACCAGATACTAAGACCGCAATAGATATTTTAAAAAAGATTTCACCGGAACGAGCTAAAACATTGATCCTGATAGATGGAAGTGATGCAACCATTATCAAATCATTTGGTAATATTCCTTATGTGAAATCAGACCGGGCAGACAGTATTTATGCTTATGAGATATTAAACTGTAATCATTTAGTGATAACAGAAGGAGCCCTAAAGAAAATAGAGGAGGTATTTGCAAAATGAAAGATGCAAGAGAGATAATAATATCCCCTTTGATTACTGAGAAATCTTCAAAGATCAGTTTAAATAATAACAGTTATACCTTTAAAGTAAGTGTAAATGCGAATAAGATCGAGATTAAGCAGGCGATTGAGAAAGTATTTAACGTTAACGTGATGAAAGTAAATACAATTAATCAACGTGGCAAAGTAAAGCGTTTAGGCAGATATACCGGCAGACGAAAAGACTGGAAAAAAGCAATCGTCAAATTGCGAGCTGGTGATAAAATCGCGGAATTCGATTTATAATAAGGGAGAACAGCATGGGTATCAAGAAATATAAACCAGTAACAGCAACTATGAGGCATAAAACCGGTTATACTTTTGAAGAAATAACCAAAAGCAAACCAGAGAAAACTCTAATAGCGCCTTTACACAAGACAGCGGGAAGAAACAATCAGGGTCGAATCACAATTCGACATCGAGGTGGAGGTCATAAACGCCATTACCGGATAATAGAATTCAAGCGAAATAAACTCAATATTCCAGCAAAAGTGGCAGCGATAGAGTATGATCCTAACCGATCAGCCCGCATAGCACTGCTACATTATGTAGATGGTGAGAAGCGTTATATATTAGCGCCAGTGGGATTAAAAGTAGGAGATCAGGTATTATCTGGTGAAAAAGTAGAAATCCGAGTAGGTAATGCTTTACCATTATTTAATATACCTTTGGGAAGTATAATTCACAATATTGAATTTAAGGCAGGTCGTGGAGGACAATTAGCACGCAGTGCCGGATGTTATGGGCAGCTAATAGCCAAAGAAGGCGATTATGCTCATATCCGGATGCCTTCCGGAGATGTACATTTAATTCGTAAAGAATGTTATGCCACGATGGGTCAGACAGGAAATCTGGAACACAGTTCAATTGTCTATGGAAAAGCGGGGCGCAGACGCTGGTTAGGCTGGCGTCCAACGGTTCGGGGAGTAGCAATGAATCCGCATGATCATCCAATGGGTGGTGGAGAAGGTAAAACTTCAGGTGGTGGACATCCAGTATCTCCGTGGGGTGTATTAGCCAAGGGTGGCAAGACACGTAAGAAGCATAAATACAGCGATGAATATATCATTAAATCGCGAAAGAAACGTTAAAAGAGAAAAAGGAAAGGAAAAGAAATGGCTCGATCAGTAAAGAAAGGTCCATTCGTAGATGCGCATCTTGAAAATAAGGTGGATAAGCTGAATGCAGAAGTCAAGAAGCAAGTGATCAAAACATGGTCAAGAAGGTCCACAATTCTCCCGAAATTTGTTGAGCACACATTTGCAGTACATAATGGACGCAAATTCGTACCTGTCTATATTTCCGAGAATATGGTAGGTCATAAGCTGGGAGAATTTGCTCCGACTCGTACATTCCGTGGGCACAAAGAAAAGAAAGCAAAGAGATAAAGGGGTTATTTAATGGAAGCAATAGCCAGAGTAATAAATCTGAGGGGATCAGCCAGGAAGGCTCGGTTAGTTCTGGATCTGATACGCGGCAAAACTGTTCCTGAAGCTCAGAATATATTGCTTTTTTCAAAAAAGCGGGTAGCTGGAAATATAGTCAAACTGCTTAATTCAGCCGTAGCCAATGCCCAGCATAAAGATAAAAAAGTAGTAACAACAGGAATGTTGGTGAGCAAAGTATTTGCGGATGATGGTCCGATAATGCGTCGTCATCGTCCCAGAGCACATGGGCGAGCGACAATAATCAGACGTAGAACTTGCCACATAACCTTGGAATTGTCAGAAAAGGAATAGGAGGGTAGATTGGGACAGAAAACAAATCCAATTGGATATAGGATAGGAATAAACAAGCAGACCGAGTCAATCTGGTTTGCCACAAAAGAAGAATATATCCAGAATTTTCATGAAGACCTGATGATCAGGAAATATTTGAAAAGCCGTCTACCCGATGCCCAGATATCCAGAATAGAAATATCTCGCAAAACAAGATCGATCACATTGGATATAAATACTGGCAGACCGGGTCATGTGATAGGTCGCAAGGGAGCGGAGATAGACAAACTACGTAATGAAATTACCGTGTTGGTGAATAAAAACCGCCAGGCAGAGATGAAGATTTTTATCAATGTTCAGGAAATAAAAAATCCTTGGATAGACGCCAGTCTTGTAGGTGAAGAAATAGGTCGGCAGATAAAAAATCGAGTTACCTTCCGTCGAGCAATGAAATTTGCAATCCGTAATGCCATGCGTAATAGTGCACAAGGTATCAAGTTGCAGGTCAGCGGACGTCTTGGAGGAGCCGATATGGCACGGACAGAACACTATAAAGAGGGGAGAACACCTCTTCACACCCTGTGTGCCGATATAGATTATGCTTTAACAGAGATCACAACAACGTATGGAGTGATTGGAATTAAGGTCTGGGTCTATAAGGGTGATATACTGTCATAAGGAGCAGAAGAGATGTTAGCACCGAAAAAAGTAAAATACAGGAAGCAACAGACTGGGCGTACCAGAGGATTAGCCTATCGCGGTAGTACGATCGATTTTGGAGACTTTGCAATTATATCAACTTCTCCGGGCTGGATAACCAGTCGCCAGATTGAGGCAACTCGTGTAGCAATCACGCGTACGATGAAGAGGACAGGAAAGCTCTGGATCAGGATATTCCCTGACAAGCCGATCACCAAGAAACCGATGGAAACTCGTATGGGTAAAGGAAAAGGAGCACCGGAGTACTGGGTAGCAGTTGTCAAACCGGGCAGGATCATGTTTGAATTTACAGGGATCAATCTGGACGGAGCCAAAAAAGCGGCTCGTCTGGCATCTCATAAACTACCAGTGATGATAAAATTGATCGTCCGGGAAGGAGTTGAGTAATGAAGATTCAGGAACTCCGAGAATTAACAAAGGATGAGTTGCAGTTGAAAAGGGAAGATTTCCGGGAAGAATTGTTCAATTTAAGGTTTCAGAAATCAATGAATCGTCTGGAAAATACGAATCGTATCAACAATGTGAAAAAAAGTATTGCCCGGATCAATACCTTATTAAGTGAACAGAGTACCGAGACTACCAAATAGAGGCAGATATGCAAGAACATAGAAAATTAACGAAGCAGGGAGTTGTAGTTAGCAGCAAGATGGACAAGACGATAGTCGTACGAGTGCAGCGTCAGTATAAGCACCCCTTGTATAAGAAGATCGTTCGCAGCCACAAGAAATTTAAAGCCCATGATGAAAATAACGAGTGTCAAGAGGGAGATATTGTGCAGATTGAAGAATCTCGTCCTCTCAGTCGGGAAAAGAGATGGGCGTTACAACGGATAATCGAGAGAAGAAAGTAAGGAGCCAGAGATGATACAAGCAGAAACAATATTGATCGTAGCAGATAATTCTGGAGCCAAAAAAGTGAAATGCATTAAAGTATTGGGTGGTTCTCAACACAAATTTGCTTCTCTTGGGGATATAATTGTTGTGGCAGTTCAATCAGCCAGTCCGACCAGCAAGATTAAAAAGGGTAAGGTAGAGAGAGCAGTAATAGTAAGAACTCACAAAGAAGTTCGCCGGAAAGATGGCTCTTATATCCGTTTTCAGGATAATGCCTGCGTAATGATTGATGAAAAATTAGAACCCAAAGCAACTCGTGTATTCGGGCCGGTAGCGAGAGAACTGAGAGAGAAACATTTCACCAAGATAGTATCATTAGCCCCGGAAGTGCTTTAGGAGAATAAGAGATGAAAAATAAACTACATATTAAGAAAGGCGACACTGTAGTCATAATTTCCGGGGAAGACAAAGGTAAAAAAGGTAAAGTATTAAAAGCTTTTCCCAAGACTCAAAGAGTTATTGTCGAGAAAGTGAATTTTATCAAAAAGCACACGCGTCCTACCCAGCAGAATCCACAGGGTGGTATTATTCAAATGGAAGCGCCCGTTCATGCCTCCAATGTCCAGCTATTTAATGAAAAACTGGCTGAAGTAACCAAAGCAATTTATCGAGTAGTTGGTGACAAGCGGGTAAGAGTGGACAAGAAGAGTGGAGATGAGATCTAAGGAGATAGGGATGAACAGATTACAAGAGAAATACCTGAAGGAAGTAGTTCCTGCTCTCATGAAAGAATATGATTACAAGAACATTAATCAGGTACCCAAACTTTTGAAATTAACAGTTAATATGGGAGTAGGTCAGGCAACTCAGAACAAAGCTTTACTAGATAATGCCGTAAAAGATCTGACGCAGATTTCCGGACGTAAGCCAGTATTAACCAAAGCCAAGAAATCAATCTCGAATTTCAAATTGCGGGAAGGAATGCCGATTGGCTGCATGGTAACTTTGCGCGGTGAGATCATGTTTGAATTTCTTGATCGCCTGATAGCTATTGTGATACCCAGAATGCGAGATTTTCGAGGATCTTCCCCAAAATCTTTCGATGGCAGGGGGAATTACTCACTGGGAGTTAAGGAACAAACCGTATTTCCAGAAATTGAATACGATAAAATCGACACGGTTAGAGGTATGAATATTTCAATCGTGACTACTGCGAAGACAGATGATGAAGGCAGAGCCTTATTAAAAAGTCTTGGCATGCCCTTCAAAAAAAATTGATAAGGAGTTACTGTGGCTAAAAAATCTTTGGTTGTAAAGCAACAAAGAGTTCCAAGATTTTCTGTACGCAAATATACACGTTGTAAGTTATGTGGGAGAGCTCGTGCTTATATGCGTGATTTTGGAATCTGCAGAATATGTTTTCGGAAACTGGCATCAGAAGGTAAGATACCTGGTGTTCAGAAGGCAAGTTGGTAAAGGAGTAAGTCTATGAGTGTAACCGATCCGATTGCAGATGCATTGACAAAGATCCGAAATGCTTATCGGGCTAAACACAAGAGTGTTAATGTTAATCACAGCAAATTAACTGAAGCGGTTGTAAGAATATTAGCTGAGGAAAATTTTGTTAACAGCTATGAATTAATTGACAGAGATCCCGAAAAAAAAATATATCGCAAGCAGATTTTTATTAACCTGCGCTATACCAATGAAGGGGAACCTGTATTAAGAGGTGTGGAGAGAGTAAGTCGCCCGGGACGTCGAATGTATGTTAATTCGGTGAATATCCCGTCTGTTTATAATAATACAGGATGTGCGTTGCTTTCCACTAATTGTGGTGTTATGGTAGATAGGGAAGCTCGCAAACAAAAAGTTGGTGGCGAGTATATCTGTAAAGTATGGTAAGAAGAGAGGAAAAATGTCACGTATAGGAAAGACACCAATCAAATTACCAGCAGGAGTACAGGTATCCTTGAGTGGAATGACCGTAATAGTGAAAGGCGTAAAAGGTGAACTGAAATATACTCTCCAGAAAGGGATCAGTATAGAAGAAAAAGAAAGTTACCTGTACGTGGCTCGAACTGATGATAGCCGCGAGCAAAAGTCTTTGCATGGCTTGACCAGAGCTTTATTGAACAATATGGTCACAGGTGTTACGGAAGGATATAAAAAAGTGCTCCAGGTGATAGGAACAGGATATAGTGCTGAGAGATTGGGACCATGGTTGAAACTGATCCTGGGATATTCTCATGATATATTATTGGAAGTACCAGATAACCTGAACGTAAATGCAAATTTGATTCCCCGAAGAGAACAGGGAAAACTGGGAGTCCAGGCAGAGATCATAGTTGAAGGTATTCACAAAGAAGATGTCGGTAAATTTGCTGCTGAAATCAGAAATTGCCGTCCCCCTGAAAATTACAAGGGTAAGGGTATTCGTTATGAAAATGAATGGGTACGCATTAAACCTGGTAAGAGTGGCGCATAGTGAGGTTAGATAGATGAAGTTAAAAAATGTATCATATAAGAAAAGAATGGCAAGAACCCGCCGTCATTATCATATTAGAAATAGAGTTACTGGCTCATTAGAGCGTCCACGTCTGATTGTGTTTCGCAGCCTGAAAAATATCTATGCTCAAATAATTGACGATAAGAACGGACATACTCTTGTTTCCATGTCAACCTTGGCAAATGATTTCGAAGTTGATAAAAAAATGAAAAAGACTGATAGAAGCTATCAAGTTGGCTTAAAACTGGGTGAGAAAGCGTTAGTGAAAGGCATCAGCAAAATCAGTTTTGATCGCGGGGGTTATTTATATCACGGCAGAGTGAAAGCTTTAGCCGAAGGTGCTCGGAAAGCCGGGTTGGAGTTCTAATGGAGGCAAGAGTGGATAATAAAAGGAATAATCCTCGAAGTAGTAGTAATAATCCTGAGCCACAATTTGCTGCTGAAACCTTGATAGATACGAACCGGGTAGCGAAAGTTGTCAAGGGTGGTCGTAATTTCAGTTTTAATGCTACTGTCGTGATTGGCGACAAAAAGGGCAGAATTGGCATTGCAACTGGAAAAGCAAATGAAATCTCAGATGCAATACGTAAAGCAAAAGAAAGAGCTGGAAAGCAGATGTTTAATGTCCCTTTGGTGAGAGGAACGATTCCTCATGAGATCATTGGTAAGTATGGTGCCAGCCTAATTCTATTAAAACCTGCTTCTCCCGGAACTGGAGTTATAGCTGGCGGACCTGCTAGAGCTATTCTCGAAGCTGCCGGAGTACAAGATATTCTAACAAAATCCTTGGGCTCAAATACTTCCGCTAATGTTGTGAAAGCTACCGTTAACGGATTGCAGAAATTAAGGAGAATCAAGGATGTTGCCCACTTGCGTGGTAAGACCGTTGAAGAACTTACTGGCAGGGAGGAAAAGATTGAAAAAGATTAAAGTAACCTTGATTCATAGTGTGATTGGACGAAAGGAAGACCAAAAAAGAACTGTCAAAGCTCTCGGGCTCAAAAAGATCAGTAGTTCTCGCGTTCATGATGATAATGTAGTTATCAGGGGTATGGTTAACAAAGTTTCGCACCTGGTAAAAGTAGAAGATGTCCAGGAATAACTGGTAAGGAGTAGATGATGTTACTTCACGAATTTAAGCGACCAGATATCAAAAAAAATAAAAAAAGATTGGGGAAGGGTCATGGGTCTAATACGGGGAAAACTGCCGGACATGGACACAAAGGACAGAAATCCCGTTCCGGAGGAAGTATTCCTGCCTGGTTTGAAGGTGGGCAAATGCCTTTGCAGCGCCGTGTACCTAAGCGTGGTTTCAAGAATCCCTTCCGTAAACAATATCGCATCGTAAATTTGTTTAGTCTGCAAAGCATCGATGACATTGAATTTGATATCGAAAAGCTGGAAAAGCTCGATTTGGTCAGAAAAGCACGTAAAAACGAAACTGCACCTGTGAAGATTTTAGCTGATAAAAAAGAAGAATTCAACAAGACTATATCGGTCAAAGCCAATGCCTTTTCCAAAACAGCCAAAGAGATTATAGAGAAATTTGGCGGAAAAGCGGAGGTAATTTAAAGTGTTTAATAGTATCAGTAATATATTCAAAATTCCTGATCTTAAGAAGAAAATCCTTTATACTGCCCTGATACTGGTGATTTACAGACTAGGCAGTTTTGTGCCGGTTCCTGGTATTAATTCTTCAGCGTTAAAAGAATTTCTTGCAGGTGCCGGAGCCAGCGGGAATATGTTCAGTATGTTTGATCTCTTTGTGGGTGGTAATCTTCAACGTGCATCTATCTTTGCACTTGGTATTATGCCTTATATCACCACCTCAATTGTTATTCAGCTTCTAGGTAGCGTAATCCCATACTTTGAGAAACTCCGAAAAGAAGGAGCGGAAGGACAGAAAAAGATCAATCAAATTACCAGATATGGTACAGTAGCCATTGCTGCCTTCAATTCTATTGGTATTGCTCTTTTCCTGCAAGGTCTGGAAAGTTCGTCAGGACCCGCTGTTCCCAACCCGGGAATTTCGTTCTTATTTGTTACCGTTCTCAGTATGGTTACTGGTACAATGATAATCATGTGGCTGGGAGAGCAGATTACGGAACATGGAATTGGAAATGGTATATCCCTGATCATTTTTGCAGGAATTATTGCCCGTTATCCGCAAGGATTTCTGAATATGTTCAATATGGTCAGAGCAGGTGTTATGAATATTTTCACATTTTTGGCTGTAATCATCATAATGGTCATCGTTACGGGTTCTGTGGTTTTGGTTACTGAAGGTGTTCGCAAAATACCGGTTCAATATGCCAAAAGAGTGATTGGGCGAAAAGTCTATGGTGGACAAAGCACTTTCATTCCTCTCAAAGTAAACAGTGCCGGAGTTATTCCAATAATCTTCGCTCAGTCAGTGCTTATGTTTCCTCGTACATTAGCCACTTTCTTCAAAGATAGTGATTTTGCGAATTTTATTGTTAATCTTTTATCTCCGGGTGCTTTTCTATATACTTTATTATATGTACTTCTTATAATATTCTTTGCTTATTTTTACACCGCTATGGTTCTCAACCCAAACGAAATGGCTGAGAATATGAAGAAATATGGTGGATTTATTCCCGGACGTAAACCTGGTAAGAAAACCGCAGATTACATTAATAATGTTCTTACTCGTATCACATTACCTGGTGCTATTTTCTTTGCTTTTATAGCTGTTATGCCTGAATTTATGGCAAAATGGGCTAATCTGCCTTTCTATTTTGGTGGTACAGGACTGATCATTGTCGTTGGTGTGTCGCTTGACACTCTACAACAGATCGAATCTCACCTGGTTATGCGCCATTATGATGGTTTCATGAAGAAAGGTAAATTGCGCGGTAGAAGTCGCTAATAAAATATGATCTTTATAAAAAATAATAGAGAAATTGAATTGATGAGGGAAAGTAACCGCATAGTTGGTAATGTACTGGCATTATTGGCTGGCTGGGCAAAACCGGGAGTAAGTACCTGGGAGCTTAATCTTATTGCGGAGGATTACATCCATAGCCAAGATGCACTTCCCAGCTTTAAAGGGTACCGGATTCCTGGATTAGAGCCATTTCCTACAGCTATTTGTTCCTCAGTGAATGACTGCATTGTCCATGGTATTCCATCTCTTAAGGTGATACTGAAAGAAGGGGACATTATTGGAATTGATGTGGGTGTTCTCAAAAACGGATTTCATGGTGATGGTGCACGCAGCTTTATTGTGGGTAAAACAAGCCGTGAGGCAGAAAAATTGCTCAATGTTACCAGAGAAGCCCTCAATCGCGGCATGAAGATGGCAAGATCAGGTAACAGGATTGGAGATATTTCCTGGGCTATCGGTTCCTATGTGTCAGAGAATAATTATAATGTTGCTGATGATCTAACTGGACACGGGATAGGAAGAGAGATGCATGAAGATCCCATGATACCAAACTTTGGTATCGAAGGTAAGGGACCACGGTTAAAAGCTGGTATGACTCTGGCAATTGAACCGATGGTTAATATTGGCACAAATAGAGTCATTGAGCGTGGTTGGGAATTTTTCACGGCTGATGCCAGTCTCTCAGCTCATTTTGAAAATACTATCCTGATCACTGATAGTGAACCAGAAATACTCACATTACCGTATAACTAAGGGAATATTTCATGGCTAAAGAAGGTATTATTGAAGTTGAAGGAGTTGTCAAAGAATCATTACCTAATACAATGTTTCGGGTACAATTGGAAAATGGACATGAGATTATTGCTCATAGTTCCGGCAAGATAAGAATGCATTATATAAGAATTCTGCCGGGAGATAAAGTTAAAGTCGAATTATCTCCCTATGACCTTAACCGGGGTAGAATCACTTATCGCTACAAATAGGAGATCTTTATGAAAGTTAAAGCGTCTGTTAAAACAATCTGTAAAGATTGTAGAATTATAAAAAGAAACGGCATTATCAGAGTTATATGCCCGGCGAATCCTAAGCATAAACAACGCCAGGGTTAAATTAGATAAGGAGGAATTAGTTTGGCACATATAGCAGGTGTTGAATTACCAAAAGACAAACGAATTGTCGTAGGTCTTACCTATATTTATGGAATTGGGCGTACTACTTCTGAAAAAGTTCTCGCTCACACTGGAATTGATCCCAACATTAGAGTTAAAGATCTCTCTCTCGAAGATGAGAAACTTATCAGAGATACATTGACGGGTAAATATTTGGTTGAAGGTGAACTGCGTACCCAGACAGCCATGGATATTAAACGGCTAATGGAAATCGGTTGCTATCGCGGACTCAGGCACAAACGTTCGATGCCTGTTCGAGGTCAGAGAACTCATACAAATGCCAGAACACGCCGCGGTCGTCGGAGGGGTTCTAATGTCGGTAAGAAAAAGAAATAGGAGCATAGAATATGGCTAAAAAAGGCGTACGCAGAATCAAAAAGAAAAGAGTCAGACTCTCTTTTAATGAAGGTATAGCTTATATCCATTCCAGCTTCAATAATACTATTGTTACTCTAGCTGATCGGGCAGGAAATACTCTTACCTGGTCAAGTGGTGGAAAAATAGGTTATAAGGGCTCAAAGAAAAGTACTCCCTTTGCTGCCCAGTTAGCTGCTGAAGAAGTGGCAAAAGCTGCCCTGGATATGGGTATTAATAGGGTTAATGTGGTTGTGAAAGGACCCGGAGGTGGAAGAGAATCTGCTATTCGTTCACTTGATTCGAATGGTTTACAGGTCACTATGATACATGATGCTACACCAATTCCTCATAACGGGTGCCGTCCCCGTAAAACCAGAAGAATCTAAAGGATAAAGTTATGGCTAAATTTACAGGACCTAAAGGTAAAATCGTTCGGCGATTTTCTGAAAATATTTATGGAAACCCCAAATTTGATCGGCTTCTGGAAAAAAGAAATTTTCCCCCTGGTCAACATGGAAGTGGTGGAAAATTCAGACGTCGTATTTCGGATTATGGTATTCATCTGAGAGAGAAACAAAAACTACGCTACACATATCTGCTTCTTGAACGGCAATTCCACAATTATTTTGCTAAAGCAGATAAGATGAAGGGTATGACTGGAGTTAACCTTCTACAGCTTCTGGAAAGAAGACTCGATACTGTCGTCTATCGTATGGGATTTGCCCGCACTATTATGCAGGCACGGCAATTCGTCAATCATGGTCATCTCATGGTTAACGGTAAAAAAGTTAATATCCCTTCTTTCCTTGTTAGTCTGGGTGATGTGATCGAAATTAAACAGAAAAGCCGAAATCTGATCGCTATCCAGGAAGCAATGGATACTTCCGCCAGCGTTTATCCCTGGCTGGATGTTCAGAAGGATAAATATATGGGTATTTATTTAGAAATCCCATTAAGAGAACAAATACCTGTTAATATTGACGAAAGGCTGATTGTTGAGTATTACTCCAAGTAAGCACAGGAGATAGTAATATGATTTTACTTGAACCATTACAGTTGCCCGAAAAAGTCGAAGTTGATAAGGATACTTATTCCTCTACTTACGGCAAATTTGAAATCGGTCCCCTCGAACCGGGTTTTGGTACTACGATTGCCAATACGCTCAGAAGAGTTCTGCTTTCTGCTATTCAGGGAGCTGCTGTTAGATACGTGAAAATTGAAGGTTTGCATCATGAATTTACGCCTATTCCAGGCTGTGACTCTGATTTTATTGATCTGATACTCAAACTTAAACAATTAGTTATCAAATCTGATACTATTCAGGAATCTAAGCTCATCCTTGAGCATAATGGAATAGGCAAGATTACGGCTGCTGAAATTCAGGAATCTGCTGATATCAAAATTATTAATAAAGAGCTTGTTTTAGCAGAAATGACTGAAGACCTTGAATTCAGAATGGAAATCTGGATTGGTATTGGACGTGGTTATGTTCCTTCTGATTCTCAGAAACTGGAAGATTTTCCAGTGGGTGTTATTCCAATCGACTCGATTTATTCGCCCATTACCAGGGTAAATTATACCGTTGAAAAGCAACGGGTCGGGCAAAGAATTGATTATGATAAGATCATTATGGAAATTCATTCTGATGGAAGCATTGATTGTCGTGATGCGCTATATCTTTCTGCCAAAATTCTCCGTGATCTTTATAACAAATTAGTGCTCTTTGAATCTGAACCGGAATATATCGAAAACATTCAAATGGACCCAGAACTTGAAGAACTGGAAAAAATATTCAATATGAATGTTAATGAACTTGAGCTTTCAGTCCGCTGTAGTAATTGTCTGGCTGCTGCCAAGATTGATACTATCGGCGAACTCGTTGCCAAAAATGAAAATGAAATGTTGAAGTATAGAAACTTCGGAAAGAAATCTCTGGAAGAAATCAGCGCCCTACTCGAAAAATATAACCTGGGACTGGGTTATGATGTGGATGGTAAAACCAGAGAAATAATGGAAGCAAGAAAAAAAGTTACAATGAGATAGGGATAAAATTATGAGACACAAAGTTAAAGGAATTAAATTAGGAAGAGCATCGGGACATTATAACAGTGTTATGCGTAACCTTGTCCGGTCTTTAGTTGAACATGGCAGGATCAATACTACCCTGGCAAAAGCTAAGGGAATCAGATCTATGGCTGAACGTGTGATCACTTTTGGAAAAAAAGGTACCCTTCATCATAAACGCCTGGCATACAAAGTGCTGGGAAATCATATCATGGTTAAAAAGGTTTTTGATGAAATTGCTCCTGGTTACATGGACCGTAATGGTGGTTACCTGCGTGTTCTTAAAAACGGATACCGCCGGGGTGATTGTGCTCCTATGGCTATCATTGAATTCGTGGAAAAAAGCATCAAGCCAGTTAAAGCCACTAATATTAAGGCGGAAGATCTGGCTGGCTAAAACCAGCTTTTTTATAAATCAAGGCTGCTGAATGCAGCCTTTTTTTTGCTGACCAGCAGTCTGTCTGAATTGAGGGATTATGAATAATATTGATTATGATCGAAATTTGGAGTTTCTTGAAAACAGTCAGTTTGATCTACTTCGTAATATCCTCAAAGATCAGCATCCTGCAGATGTTGCTGAATTTATCAATCAAATACCTGTAGAATTCCATCGTCGCGTTTTTTCTCTGCTTAATAACGAAATGGCATCTGATGTTCTGGCTGAAATTCACGATGAATATCGTGCCGTTATTATTCAGAACATCAGACGGGACCGTTTGATCAGTATAATTGACGAAATGGAAACTGATGAAGCTGCTGATATTCTCGCAGAACTCACCGATGCTGCAACCAAAACTGTTCTGGAAGGAATGGGTGAGAACGATAGAAATATATATCGCCAATTACTGGGTTATTCGGAAGATTCTGCCGGCGGTATCATGCAGACTGAGATCATCGCCGTAAAACAATATCTGAAAAGAAACCAGGTAATTGAATATATCCGTAAAAATTTTGAAGAAGTCGAAAATATCCACATTGTATATGTGGTTGATAATGATAACCGGCTGGTAGGTGTTCTGGATATCGGCAGATTGCTCCTTGCTGCTAATACTACTATAGTCTCGCAGATCATGGATGAAGCGACCGTCTCTGTTGCCGTAGATATGGATCAGGAGAAAGTGGCAACTCTCTTCCGAAAATACAACCTGGTGTCTGTGCCAGTTGTGGACGTAGAAAATCATCTGCTGGGACGTATAACTGTTGACGATATCCTCGATGTTATTGAAGAAGAAGCTACTGAAGATGCCTATCGGTTTGTCGGACTGAATGAAGAAGACCGCGTCTTCACTAAACCGATCAATTCTGTTAAAAAAAGATTACCCTGGCTTACTCTCAATCTCTTCACAGCACTACTCGTCTCTTCCGTTGTAGGAATTTTTGAAGAAACTATTGCCAAGATGAGTTTTTTGGCAGTGCTGATGCCCATCGTTGCAGGTCTCGGCGGCAATTCCGGTACCCAGACGCTTACCGTGATCACTCGTGGTATTGCATTGGGCGAATTGACTATTCATAACACCTGGCAGGCTATTACCAAGGAGATCACTGTCGGCTTGATC
>CAZAHZ010000046.1:0-15555 GCA_964485055.1 uncultured Candidatus Cloacimonadota bacterium | reverse complement strand
TCGCCTTGATATAATTCAAAATTACTACGTTAAAATGTTACACATATTAAAGACGTAATGCTTATTGAATGCTTTGAACAAAAAGGTAGATAATTACGCTGGGGAGAGATGACAAAAAAACAAATAGAATTATATCATGAGCCAGGGGTTAAACCTCCATCGTTATAATTAGCGGGAATGCAGGGATCAAACTGGAAAATATGATCTACGATCTTAGCTGGGAAATTTGTATGATATATTTATTGACAATATTCTATAAGAGGAAATATTTTACCTGTAATATAAGATTATGGAGGTTAAAAGGTATTATATGTCCTATAATATAGATTTTTCACTGGCTACCAGTAATCAGATTGAACTGGCATTATATGAGAGAATTGAACAGATCAGGCTTTCGCGTAATATCACCCAGGCACAACTTGCCGAGACAGCAGGTATTTCTGCAAGAACGATCAGACGAATGGTAAAGGGAGAAAGAGTATCTTTGAATACGTTCATTAGAATACTCACAGCACTGGATCTGGTGGATAATCTGAGAATCCTTTTACCTGATCCTTCCATTGAACCTCTGGAGCGGATAAAGAACAATAAAACTACGATCCGGAAAAGGGCACGACCCACAAAAACCGACAGAAAAACAGAGACCTGGAAATGGGAAAAGGATTAAAGACAGATGGTTACAGACGCAAAAGTCAATCTCTGGGGTAAAACCATTGGAGCAGTATCCTGGCTGAAAAATGACAGGATTGCCGTTTTTCAATACACTCCGGAATTCATAACAAGCAATATACAGATCGCTCCCTTGATGATGCCGTTAAGAGAAGCACCCTATTCTTTCCCGGCATTAGACCATGAGACTTTTAGAGGTTTGCCCGGACTTCTGGCAGATTCACTCCCTGACCGCTTTGGAAACACACTGATCGATGCCTGGCTGGGCTCGCAGGGAAGAGCACTGGAAGATTTTAATCCTGTAGAAAGACTATGCTGCATTGGTAATAGAGGAATGGGCGCCCTGGAATTTGAACCTGCTATCAAGAAATTTTTAACTGGCAGTGCTATCCCGGATATTGCCGAATTAGTTGAGGTGGCACAAAGGATACTGGAAAATAAAAGCAGACTTTCCGGCACTTTCATCGGAAAAGACGATCAGAAAGCGATTGGAGATATTATCAGAGTGGGGACTTCAGCCGGTGGAGCACGAGCCAAGGCAATTCTTGCCTGGAATCCGGAAACCGGAGAATTCCGTTCCGGACAGCTAAAAACCGCAAAAGGATTTGAATACTGGATCATGAAACTGGATGGTGTAAGCGACAATTATTCCGGTTTACCAGAGGAATCACCCGGTTATGGGAAAATCGAATATGTCTATCATCTGACAGCAAAGGATGCCGGAATTGAAATGACGGATTGCAGGCTGCACAAGGAAGGCGGACGAAGTCATTTTATGACCAGGAGATTTGACCGAACGGAAAATGGCGGAAAACTGCATCTGCAAACCCTGGGTGGAATTGCACATTTTGATTTCAGGAAGCCGGCTGTTTATTCTTATGAAATGGTATTCAGGATTTTAAAGCAATTAAAAACCGAAGTTACAGATTTTGAGCAATTATTTCTCAGGGCAGTTTTCAATGTAGTCGGCAGAAATAATGATGATCATGTGAAGAACATCTCATTTCTTATGGATAAAATAGGTAACTGGAAGTTAGCACAAGCTTATGATCTGACATATTCCTGGAATCCTTACGGAATGTGGACAAGCCGTCATCAAATGAGCATAAACGGAAAATGGGAAAATGTCACCCGTGATGACCTGATCACTTTAGCTGAAAAAGCCGATATTAAGAAAAAGAAAGCGGAACAATATATTGAAAATGTCCTGAAAGCATTTGGAAAATGGCGGATACTTGCACGGGATAATGAAATTGACGAAGAGCGGACTGCATACATAGAAAAGAACCTTATTACTGATTTATAGGATAGCCCACTTTTTTTGTTTTTTTAAAGAAATATCCTAAGTGGGATATGGGTCATTGGATGATGGATGATGGTTGACCGGCACCGCTTTAACAGGAGACGGGATTGATACAGTCTGGGAAATGACACAATATTGTGACAGTCAGTCAACAATGTTTACAATATTGGACTAATTACAATATTCTTATTAAACCAGTCTGACCAGTTTTTATCATATAACTAACCTTTTTTCATACTATTATTAAATTATTTTTATGTGGACTAATATTTGCTTTACTATGTTTCTGGAATTTAAATATCGGAGGATGAAATTATGTTAAGAAATTATATAGGCGCAGCAATGATCGTGCTGTTACTTTTTGCTGGATTATCTGCCGTAGATGAACCGGTAGAAGAAGTAATTGAATATGAAGGAACTGTAATGCAGATCAGTAGTATCTGGTTTTTGAAAACTGCCGATAATATGTTTGGTCTGGAACTGGTAAATCTTGTCAACGAAGTAGGAATAGCACCAGAGCTGGCAGCAGGCGATACAGTAAAAGTGAAAGGAACAATGCAATCAGCAGTTTTGCAGGTAAAAGAGCTTCAGAAAGCAGAGCAGTTATACATATTTAAAATAGTCGAAGAACAAAAAATTGATAATAAAGGTTATCAAGTGACGAGTAATCGTTGTATAGGCTGCCAGTTATGTGTTAAGAACTGCCCGACAGGAGCAATCAGCATGCAAAAAGGAAAGGCTGTGATAGATGTGGCTAAATGCATTCAGTGTGGAATTTGCCGGAATGGAAATGGACAAGGCTGGAATGGTTGCCCTGTGGGAGCCATAGACAATAAATAGATGCTGAAAATAGACAAAACCCGTAGAAATGTTCAGCTATTTTTCCTGGCAGTTTCCGTAGCACTTATTCTATTACTGATCAGCGGAATACTCAAGATAGCTCACGCTTACTGCCCGTATGCCACAGTTTGCTTTGGCTGCCTTAATCTGGGGCAATCGCTGGGAAACTGGGTCTTTCCGGCAGCAATAATCGGAGGACTATTTATCCTGGTGCATACGATATTCTTTGGACGGCAGTTTTGCGGATATTCCTGTCCGTTTGGAACTATTCAGGAACTGGTTTATGGATTAAAACCGAAATCCGGAAAGCGGGGCAGCAAGAATATTATCACCCAGAAACTTCATAAAAAAATTAAATGGCTTAAATATATTATACTGCTGGCGACAGGACTACTTGCCTTACAGGGACTTAGCTACATTTATATGCAGTTCTGCCCGGTGCTCAGCCTGGCTCATATTCAGAATATCAGGATTGCGGGTATGATCACGCTGATCGTGATCCTGGCAGCAGGATTCTTTGTAGAACGGTTCTGGTGCAATTATCTTTGTCCTTATGCTGCACTACTGAATATCGGACAAAAGCTGGGGAAAATTCTGCATCTGCCCCGGAAAAAGATATGGTGGAGCAAGGATTGCTGCATGAACTGCCTGATATGCGATGATTATTGCCCGATGAGAATACAGGTGCAAAAAAGTGAAAAAGTGAATGATTTTGATTGCATATATTGCCACCGCTGTGAATTATGCTGTCCTGTGTTAATAAAACAAAAAAAAGTTGAACAAGGATAAAATGATGTTAGCCAGATTGATGAAGGTCATCCTTATTGCAATATGGATAATTACTATCTGGGGATGTAGCGATGACCTGACTAAAACCAATGATCCTGATAAATATCCCCGTATAGAATTTTCCTATTGCACTGCGTGCTATGAATGTATTAATGATTTCAATTGCCCGCGAGACGCTATCAGGATTGATGAATTATCAGGTAAGGTCTATATAGACCAGGACAGATGCATCAGTTGTTATGACTGCCTGAATGAATTCGAATGCCGGTTTGAGGCGATAACGCGGTTGCCGGACGTTATTTCTCCGGCTTCACCTCAGGATATGGAAATTGTTTCGGATAGTATTGGTATTGTTGAGATCAATTTCACAGCCCCTGGTGATGATTCACTGCTGGGAATTGCCTATCTTTATAAGCTTGAGATATTAGACATCACTGGAAATCAGGTTGAAACGGATTTTATCCCACCTCTCCCCCACTACAGCGGTTCACCGGAAAACTGGAAGATATATGGTTTACCCGAAAATGATACTTTGCATGTACATATATCAGCCAAAGATGAAGTAGGACATATTTCCGCACCGGCTGAAGAAATGATTATTGTTAAAGGAGAATACATAGATGATCAAGCACCCGTGGCGATAACCGATCTGGTCACAATTAGCGAAGAATACAGTATCACTTTGCACTGGACAGCACCATTCGATCCTGATCCTCGGGCAGGTGTTACATCCTACGTGGTAAAATCAGCTTTATATGAAATCACGGAATCTAACTGGATGGATGCCATAGAAATCGAACAGGGAATTGTACCACAATCTCCTGGCTCACCAGAAGAACTGATATTGAACTATACTGAACCCAGCGGTGAATTATACTTTGCAATCAGATCACTGGATGCTGCTGACAATATCAGTGATCTTTCCAATATTGCCACAGGAGAAGCAACAACCGATATCACTGCTCCGGCAACCATCACTGACCTGACTACCGGCACTCCGGGCAATATCACAGTTCCTCTTAGTTGGACAGCTCCAGGTGATAACGGGATGGAAGGGCAAGCAACCCGTTATGAGATCCGCTATGCCCTCTTTGAGATCAATTCCGTAAACTGGGAAACGGCAATCGAGTTTGAACAGGTCATGGTTCCTCACCCTGCCGGCAGCAGCGAAATGAAAACTCTAACCGGATTATTACCCGAAACTGTATATTATTTTGCGGTCAAAGCGGTTGATGAAGTCAATAACTATTCCGATATTTCCAATTCTGCCTCAGCAACCACAGAAGCCTTAGCCGATACTGGAGCACCGGCAGCCATAACCGACCTGGCAGCAGAGATCAATGATCCTGAGATCGTGCTAAGCTGGACAGCCACAGGAGATGATGGCAATACAGGTACAGCATCAGAATATGAAATGCGTTATGCCCAGGCAGAAATAACCTCGGTAAATTGGTCTGACGCTGATCAGATTACAGGTTTACCCTTCCCTGCAGAAGCAGGGAACATTGAAGATTTTTCTATAAATTACCTGTCTCCGGGTATTACCTGGTATTTTGCCTTGATTGCCCGTGACGAAGCTGAGAATAGCTCCGAACTTTCCAATAATGCCATGGCGATTATCCCTTTGGATGAAATACCTCCTGCCGTGATTACCGATCTCACAGCAACGGTACAGGAAGAAATGATATTATTAAACTGGACTGCCCCCGGTGATAATGGTTCCCAAGGAATAGCCAGCAGCTATGATCTTCGTTATTCAACCGAACTGATCAATGACAATAACTGGGATTCTGCTGACGTTATACCTTCTCCCTCACCTTCAAATGCCGGAGAAGTAGAATCTGTAGAACTCAGTGACCTGGAATTTAATACAACTTTCTATTTTGCCGTTAAAGCTGAAGACGATGCCGGAAATATATCTGCTCTCTCCAATGTATGTGATGCTATAATAGAAGTAGAGATAGATGAAACTCCTCCTGCTGCCATCACGAATCTGGATGTTAATGATGGACAAAGCGTCTATAATAATCGAATAACCATTAACTGGACAGCTCCTGGAGACGATGGCAATACCGGAACCTGCTCTGCCTATGAGATCCGCTATCGAAGTATTCCAATTACAGCAGCAAACTGGAACACTTCCACTCTATTCAACTCTCCTCCCACTCCAGCACCTGCCGGCACAAATCAAACCTGCCAGGTGACAGGACTTTCTGCAGGACAAGTATATTATTTTGCAGTTCGAGCTCTTGACGAAGCCGATAATATGGGTGATATTTCCAATTCACCCGGTGGAAAAATTGTTTATCAGATCACTGCCAGCCAGTGCCACGACTGTAACCTTTGCATCGGACGCTGTGACCAGAGTGCTATCTACGATGCCGGTCCTTATAAGCTGATCAATCCTGATCTCTGCATTGCCTGTGGAGAATGCCTGATCTGCCAATGGAATGCAATTCATCTTTGGGTGATTGGATATTAAATTGTTGAGGATTTTATGAATAAAAAAATTGTCTTAGTGATTATTTTACTGGTTTTTTTACTTATCCTGGCAGCTTCACGAAAACCGGCTATCTGGAAAGCAAACTGCGCCGGCTGCGGTGACTGCGTTAATATCTGTCCCGTGCAGGCGATCAGCCTGCAGGACGGCAAAGCTGTTATTGACAATAATAAGTGTATTGACTGCAAATTATGCGTGACCGGCTGTAAGTTCAACGCTATCAGGTAAGAATAATGCACCGGAAAATATACTGGATATTGATTATAATTTTCACATTTTTATTGGTAATTGCTGCCTGTAAAAATGCAACCTCATATACTTACCAGGTTGATCAGGATAGCTGCATCGCCTGCGGCAAATGCTTTGAAGCCTGTCCGCATAACGCTATAATTTACCAGGGCGAAAAAGCCTTCATCATTCAAAGTAAGTGTATGCAATGCGGTCAATGCGTGGCAGTCTGCCCCGAAAATGCAATTCATTAGGAATGCGAATGAAAAAATCATATATTTTTTTGTTATTATTATTTTCAATCATGTTCCTGGCTGCTGATGGTCAATTTTCTCTGGTGCTGAGCTCTGATGAAGCTGATGGGTTTACCAGCCGTTTTTCTTCTTATCTGACAGCCGAAACCGGCAACTGGTCAATTATCAATACAACAAAACTTAAATATTCCGAATTTCAGGATAATATAGCCAATTACTATCAGGAAAATTCAGTAAAAAACATGCTGCATGCTTTTCAGGTGAAAAAAAACTGGTCACTTGACCTCTATCTGGGCTTAGGTATTTTTACTGAAGATAATCATCTGACGGAAATGACTGGAACGCATGGATTATTTCATCTTGATAATTCGCTGAGCCTGGGTGGTAGTTTCAATTATGACAACCAGAAATACTACCTTGATCTCCAAACTGATTATATAAGCACCGCTTTTGATAAATACGATCAGAAGATAACAGCATCTGAAAATATCCGGGAAAATGACCTGCTCTGGGAAATTGGTCTGGGACGCTGGCTCTCAAAAAATATTCTCCTGACAATGAACTGGGATCACTTTAATGACCTGAATGAAAATGATAATTATAATTATTCCAGTTATTATTTACAGGCAGAATACAGCCGACGTTTGAATTATATTCATTATCTGGAACAGGATGTTCAGCTTGGCTACTCTGATCTGGATGATGAATTAACTGACTATATCCGCACGCGGACAAGGTTGAGCAGTAAATTCGCCCAGGATTGGACTTTGCTGAATATTTTAGTTTGGCAGGGCTGGTTAAATGATGAATACAAGGAAATATTTCTCGGCAATTCCTGGTGGGAAGCAAATATCCGAAAGAACTTCAAGATTTCTGAGAATAACCAGCTTTCCTCTGCCCAGGCTGGCTGGCAGTATGAATTCGATACGCAAATCGTTGCCTTTGGTCTGGGTGCAAAATATTATCTCAGCAATCTGAAAATCTACGCAGATGGCAGATATTTTACCGGTGATGAACGCTGGCAGGATTATGAGGTTTTGGCAGGAACCGGCTGGGAGTTTATTACTTCCCGCTTTAATCTCGGCTATCAGTATAAATTATCGCAGGATACCGGCAAAGAGCAATCCGATCAGCATCAGATCATTCTGGAATATTACTTTTAGGAAAATATATGATAAAAGCACTTCTGGAAGGTTTCTTCCTGGGCATTTCCACCGGCTCTCTCTGTCTGATGACCTGCACGCCTATCTATCTGCCCTATATCATGACTTCCGACCGGAAATTGAGCAAGAGCCTGCTGGCTGTTGGCGAAATCTCTATCGGCAGATTTATCTCGTATCTCACATTTGGTGCCCTGGCAGGTGCTGCCGGAGCCAATATATCTGCTATAGACCGTAATTTCTTTGGTGCTTTTGCTAATATTCTGCTTTCCATCTACCTGGTGCTTACTGTTATTCGCTCTGACCGTTCAGAAAAAAAATGCCATGTCCCCAAGGTGGCTGCTATCACAAGAAGTGGACTGCTGCTTGGTATCCTCACAGGCATCAATTTCTGCCCTGCCTTTTTAATTGCACTCTCGGAAGCAGTTAATCTCGGCGGAGCAATATCTGGTATTCTCCTCTTTATGGGCTTCTTTTTTGGCACAACGCTTTATCTGATCCCGCTCGCTTTTGCCAGCCTGCTCACCCAGATAAAAAAGATGAAATTTATAGCCCGAATTCTTTCTCTGATCGTAGCTGTCTGGTTTATCAGTAAAGGCATCAGCGGACTGGTGGAACATTATAATCAGCCAGACCCGGAAGATATACGTATAATTGATGTATTTCATCCTCGTTCTCACCTGGTGGTAGTCTCTGCTCAAGATAATCTTCCTTATTTTATCGCCCTGCGAGATTCTCTGAGAAATAGAAAAAATGAAAATATTGAACTCTTTCTCTGGGGAAAGACTATCCCAGATTCTATCCTGACCGGACAATATATCTTCTTCGCAGATAATTCGCTGACCCTGGATAAAAATATCAAAAGTAATGATATCTTACTCGTCGAATCAGGATATGATATCGGTTCTATGATGCAGTGGCTGCAGAAATTCACCTTTCAAACTTCCGAACCCCTCAACTGGGAATTTGCACCCCACGAACACTAATAAAAGAGCTCCTCAGTTAAATCCATAAATTTAACTGCATTACATTATTCCGTGTATTCTGTGTGTTCCGCTTGCCGTGCCGTAGTCTTGGCGGAGGATGGTGGTTAAAATATCACTCTTTTACCCGTTATCCCGCAGGATAATTCCTTCTGCCATCACCAGTTTGGGATAAGCCGCAAACTGCAAAGGGTCTTGATCCCAGACGATCAGGCTGGCATATTTACCCGCTTCAATCGTTCCCAGCACATCATCAATCCCCAGGATACGAGCATTTTGATATGTGATAAGTCCGATTGCTGTTTCCGGTTTCATGCCTTGAATGAGGAAGAATTTCAAGCAATCACGCAAAGCACAGGTATGAATAAACGGGTGATCGGTCATTAATCCGAATTGAGCCTTCGATCCCATCAATAACTCCGCATTCTGATAATACGCATGCCTAAGCTCTACCTTATATCCCACCATCCCGATCGGTCCAAATACTACAGGAATATTATTCTCTGCCAGTTTTTCATAGATTTCCTGATGCCAGACGTCCATGGTGTGATCAGCAGTCACTTTCAGGTTATATTTCTTTTTCAGATGAATTAGATAAAGCACATCATCTTCCTTGTGAACATGGACTTTTGCCGTCAGTTTTCCGCTCAGAAGCTCCAGCAGGGCATTTTCTACCGGAGAAAATTCCAGCTCATTTTCCCGTTTTGCCAGATCAAGTTCTAATCTGTAATCTTCCTCATTTATCTCATTTTTGTTCAGTTTTCTCTCCAGTTCCTTCTCCTTGCGAAGTCTGGCTATCCCTGATTTTTCCCACTTGATCTTCACTTCATCCAGTTTGCATTCCAAAAGTCCGTAAGCACCCATCCGTGTGTTATTTCTTGTCCCTTTCCATTCTGTAGTTGAGCGTGGATTATATCCCAGAGCCATCTTATAACCATAATTTCGCAGCAACGCTCCATCCACGTTATCAGCAAAATTGCGGATGATCTGTGCTCTTCCCCCGATCAGGTTCCCACTTCCAGGCACGATACAACTATACAGCACTCCAAAATCCACTGCATCGGTAAATGCCCGGTCGTCAAAATATACACTGTTCAATGGATCAGAGAGCGGCATGATCTGGTCTATATGATCATTAAGCTCCGCTTCCTGCCACGGTTCTCCATCCCGATCCATACCGATATGCGAATGAGCATCTATAAAAGCCGGCGTAACTACACCTTCGGCATCAAATTCCTGCTTCCGATCCTCCACTTTGATGATCTTATTATCTTCAATTATGATATATGCATCTTCCCGGTAGGATTTTCCATCATAAAACCCTTTGGCATGTACTACAAATCTATCCATCACAACCTCCTGTTTTTTTTTGACTTATTTCTTCTATCCACCCAAAAATGTCAACTCCTAAATCACACCTCATATAATTTCTCTGAACTTCATCTGTTCTTATTATATAGTCAATTTTAAATGATAACTCACATGATATCTTGAGTCCGGGTGATCTATGAATTCTATAAGGGTACAGGTAAAAAAAGTGAAGAGGAAAGGAATAAATATAAAATTACTGAACTTTCAAATCCTTTTTGACGGAAACTATCAGGTTTTACTTGACTTTATCAGTAATATAATAATAAATTAGCCATGCAAAAAATCGTAATACTTGGAGGGGGGTATTCTGCTGAACGTGAAATATCCCTGATAACATCGCAGACTATCAGGGAAACTTTGCTGGTAACTGGAATAAAGGCAGAAATCCTCGATCCGGCAGATTATTCTGACTGGCTGGAGCTGGTCAATCATTTGAAAGCACTTCGACCTGATATGATATTTCTGGGATTTCATGGAGCAGCGGGAGAAGATGGCAGGTTGCAGGGTATGCTGGAGTTATGCGGTTTACCCTTTACTGGGTCCGGTTCTCGAGCCAGTGCCCTGGCAATGGATAAGAATGCAGCTTTATGTCTGGCGGCAGATAGCGGAATTCCTGTTGCACCACGTATTTTACTGCATAAAGGTGATAAAATTGATAAGCAGCGGATAATTTCTAATTTAGGTCTGCCTTTGGTTGTGAAGCCAAATTCATCCGGTTCTTCGGTGGGCATCAGCATTGTCCAGAAGAAAGAGCAATTAATGAACGCCCTTTATGACGCCTGGCATTACGAAGACTGGATGCTATGCGAAAAGTTCATTTCCGGCAGAGAATTAACAATAACGATCCTGGATGGCAAAGCATTACCGGTGGTAGAGATCAAACCACGAAACGGGTGGTATGATTACGTTAATAAATATACACATGGTCACACTGATTACATCTGTCCGGCAGAATTGAGTTCAGAGGAAACAACTTTGCTTCAGACTTATGGTGAGCAGATTTTTAAATTACTTGGCTGCGAAATTTACGGCAGGATAGATTTTCGATATGACAGTAAGCGTTTCTATTTTCTGGAAGTAAATACTTTGCCTGGAATGACATCGCTCAGCCTCTCCCCCATGGCTGCCAAAGCTGCAGGAATCAGCTTCAGTGAATTGCTTACAAGGATAATAGATTTATCCGGAAAAAAATATATAGGATGATATTATGGAAGATATACCTTTTAACATTTATCTGACATCTTTTGCCATCGGATTTGGGTTGGGATTGATCATGACCTTATACTTTGTTATCAAGGGAAAAATGAAAAGCAAGGAGCTTCGAAAAGAAATTACGCGTCAAAAAAAGATGCTGCAAGACAGGCTGGAAGTAGAAATGGAGTCAGCCTCCGCCATGAAAGATAAGATCAAGGATATGGAAAATATAATCAGAAATCTGAAACGCTCTCTGGACTCACTGTCCCAGAAGGCATCACGGCAGGAACTTCAACAACTGGTCATTTATCAGAAGGCAATTGACATCCTGACCTCGCAGTCACCAGGATTTGGACCTGCCTGGCAGAACGCCCTTGAAAACAGCAGACAGGAGATCAGTGAATATTCTACAGGAGTGAAACCCTTTATTCGCGGTATTGTTAAAAGCGTAATGCCAGTGGAAATTGACGAGAAATAGTAGAATTATCAGTTAAACTAATAGCACTGGTTATCTTTTTGTTAGAGAACTTAGAGTTCAGAATAGTCATTTGAGCTTCGGGAGGGAATTTATGACAAAGTTAGAACCACGGCAGTATTTATCGAGCCTGATTGTAATAATCCTGCTCTTTTTTATCAGCCGGTTAAATTTTCTTTTATTTCACACTTTGGCAGAAGTATTCAGTATAGTAATCATTTTTGCTGTTTTCATGTTCACCTGGAACACGCGAAAATATATGCGGAATAATTATCTCCTTTTTATTGGAATAGCTTTTATATTTTTTGGATTCATAGATTTGTTGCATACCTTCACCTACAAAGGAATTAATATTTTTTTTCTGCCTGAAAAAAATATCACTAATTATCCGACCCAGCTCTGGGTAGCTGCCAGATATATGCAAAGCATATCCCTGCTTATTGCTCCCTTCTTTTTAAATAGAAAATTAAATATTTCCTGCGTGATATTAACATTTCATCTCATTATTATTGCTGTGGTTCTATCAATATTCTACTGGCACAATTTTCCGGACTGCTACCTTGACGGTATTGGTTTAACGCCTTTTAAAAAAGTTAGTGAATATATTATCTCTTTTATTTTAATTGGGTCAATATTCACTCTCTGGAAGCATAAATCGGAATTTGATCATGATCTCATGCATTTGATCACTTTATCCATATTAGCTACAATCCTTTCGGAACTCGCCTTCACGTTTTATATCGGAGTATTTGATTTCTCCAATATGATCGGACATTTATTCAAGATAGTTGCTTTTTTCCTGATCTATAAGGCTATTATCGTCGCAGGACTTCAAAAGCCGGTGGAAGTGCTTTTTCATGATCTTAACCAGAGCAGGAAAAAACTTCTGGAACATAAAGATAAACTGGAAGCTGAAGTAAAGAAGGCAGTTACTGAATTTGAAGAGAGAAATAAGATGCTGATTCTGCAATCGCGGCATGCCCAGTTGGGAGAGATGATCGCAGCAATCACTCATCAATGGAAACAACCCCTCAATCAAATTTCTGTACTCTCCACAGCGCTGATCGATGCCTGGAATTATAATGCTTTAGACCAGGAATTTCTGGAAAAATCAATAAATAATATTTCCAGCGTTGTCAACGATATGAATGATATCCTGAATGATTTCAGGAACTTTTATGCTCCCCAGATCAGTAATGCAGATTTTGACTTGGCAGATATTAAAAAGCCTTTACAGTCTCTGATTGGCAGAAGACTGGAAAAATACAATATAGATTTGATGCTGGATATTAAACCGGGATTGATCTTAAATGGAAAAATCAATGAGATTATCCAGATATTACTGATCCTGATCAATAATGCAGTTGATGCGATTTCTGAATTAGAAGTTAAAAAAGGCAGGATATATGTAATTACCAGGAAACATGAAAGCAGCATTTCTATGTTTGTCAGAGATAATGGCGGTGGAATTGAGCTTAATATGATTGAAAACCTTTTCCAGCCATATTTTACAACAAAGGGTGAGAAAGGAACAGGGATGGGTTTGTTCTTAGCCAGAACAATTATTGAAAAGCACTTTAATGGAACTATTTCTGTCCGAAATTTTCAGGATGGTGCAGAATTTACTATAGTTCTATCCTAAATATTGCCCCTTTGGGAGTATTGGCTGCAGTAAGTTTTCCGTTCATATTCTTTTCGATAATATTGCGGGTCATAAAGAGACCTACTCCGGTGCCTTTTTCCTTTTTAGTTGTAAAATAGGGTTCAAAAATCTTTCCCAGATTATCTATTGCAATACCACCAGCTTCATCTTCCACGGTAACAACGTTTCTGCCTTTTTCGCGGAATAGCCGAACCATAACACGGCGCTGAGGATCAGCGATATTTCTCTCTTTTATGATTTCACGGGCATTAATCAGAATATTTAAAAATGCCTGGGAATACTCGTTTGGATAACCTGTGGCATAACACCCATCGGCGAGATTTAGCTCTATCCGAACCATATCTGCTTCAAAACTGTATTCTATTAAATAAATGGTTTTCTCAATGAGAATGCCGAGATCAAAGAGCTGCATCTGCTTGCCCGGGCGGAAATAATCTCTGAAATCATCAATTGTTCTGGCAAGATATTCTATCAGTTCGATACTTAACCGCACTTTCTCATTTAATTTTTCAGTCGTTAATTCCTGATAATCATAGGAATCTTTAATAGTCTGAATGATCATGCTCAAAGAATTCAAAGGCTGCTTCCACTGATTGGAGATATTGCTCACCATTTCACCAGTGAGCACCTGTCGGGATTGAGAGATCAGCATTGAGTCTTTGTTCATCATCATTTTAACGGTTTCCGCAACTTCACGTTCCAGATTAGCTTTCAATCTCCTCAATTCGGCATTGGATTGACGTAGATGAGCTTCAGTTTCCTTAAGTTCACTAATATCCCGCAGAGAAACCAGAAAAGCCTCTTCATTCTCCCAGATGATACTGGAAGACCTGCATTCTATTGTCGTGATCCTATCCTGTTCTCCCTTTACTTCGATCACCAGAGCATTATCCAGACTTACAGGATAATCAAATTTACTGCCAATTTCAAATTCAATACCAGTAAAAAGACGTTGAGCACTCGGATTAATAAAACGGATTTTGTTCTGGTTATCAATTACAAGCATCCTATCAATGTTTTCATTGATCAGTTTTTTAAATTGTTCCTCGCTGTGCTGCAATTGCTTTTCTATCTTATATCTTGCTATTGCATAACGAATTGCCTGCACAACGGTTTTCCCATCAAAATGTCCCTTCACCAGGTAATCCTGAGCACCCTCATTGATCGCCTGCAAACCCACTTCCTGATCATCAAGCCCGGTGATTATTAATACTGGAATATCTACCTGGAAATCTTTTAAAAGCCGGTATGTTTCTATTCCTCTGGTCGTGATCAAACCTAAATCCATGATCACTATTGAAAATTCCTGCTCTGAGAGAGCGCTACTGGCTTTCACCAGCGAACTAACAGCCGTAAGATTATAGGAGAAATTTTCCACATCCGTCAGATAGGCACTTATTAGTTCAACATCAGAGATGTCATCCTCGATTAAAAGTATATTGATCCGTTCTCTCATTCTTTCCTTCCTTCCTATGATTGATTAGGTAATTTGACTATTGTCAGCCAGAAACTTTCTACCATACCAATTACCTGCTGCATATTTTCAAAATCTACAGGTTTCTGAATATAACAATTGGCTCCTTCCGTATAGGAACGCATAACATCCTCGTCTTCACTCGAGGTTGTTAATATCACTACTGGTATCATCTTCAAGTTCGCATCTGATTTGATCTCCCGCAACGTTGCCCGTTCATCCTTGCGGGGCATATTTAAATCCAGAAATATCAGGTCTGGTCTCCGGGCTGACTCATATTCTCCTGCCTGATCTAAATACTCCATACAGCTTCCACCATCATTAACTACTGATATATTTAATTTCAGCTTGGACATCTTGAGAACTTCCATTGTCAGTTCTGTATCCACGGGATCGTCATCTACTATCAAGATATCTATCAATTCCAAGTCATTATACATGCATCCCCCCAGTTCTATATTAACGCTACCCTCCAACTCGTATCTTTCATACCCCTCTGATAAGTAAAATATTATATCCTGCTATCTTAAGGCAAGGTTTTTAATAATTTATATGATTAACTCTCCTTGTCAATTTAATTCTCAATCCCAGGCATCCCCCCGGAATTTTAAAAATATCTCCTTTACCGTACGGGCAGACCCATGTGTCTGCC
>CAZAHZ010000045.1:0-15859 GCA_964485055.1 uncultured Candidatus Cloacimonadota bacterium | reverse complement strand
AAACTTTCCTATTTACCCCGACGCAGAGCGTCGAGGAATTCTTTTGATTAAAATGGATAGCATAAATCAGAGCGGCAGTGAGAATGATCAGAAAAGCGATGGAGCCATAAATGACAATTTTCTGATGTTTGATCTTTATGGCATTATATTCTTTTTCCTTATTAATTAATTCCAGTTCCTTATCAAACCTCTGCTGATCAAATTCTTGATGAATCTGATTAACTTTTAGCACAGCTTCGGCACCGATCTTTTTCTGGATTTCACCATATTTGACCAGAAGCTCAGCAATTTCCGGGTTGTTTTCCTGAATAGACTTTATTTTCAGGATATATCCGATACCGGTCATGGCACAGGCAATTTCAAAAGGGTCATTAATGGAATCTGCCATGATCTTCATCTTGAGGAAATAATCCAGAGCAGTGGCATAATCAATCTGATAATAATAGATATTAGCCAGATTATTGTAGATGCGCAATTTGAATTTATCACTCAGGTAATCGAAATACAAAAAAGTGTCCAAAAGGTTCTCTTTCGCCTGATCGAATTCATTCTGGTAGATATAATCAATGGCAATAAAAAAGATGGATTTACCAATTTCTTCATCAAGCTTTTCTTCGACAGCGATTTTTTTTGCCTGTAAGAGGTAATTCATGGCTACTTCATTCTCGCCTAAATCTTCGTATTGATCGGCAATACTGAAAAGAGCAGTGGTCTGACCAGCGTAATAATTTTCAGCCTAGGCAAGATACAAGGCTTCTTCAGCAAGAACAAGCAGGGAGTCGGCATTAACTTTTTTTCCAGCTTTGACGGTTTTAAGCAAAAGATCAACTCTTTCTTTACCAGTCACAGTTTTGCTTTCAAGTTCACTCTTCAGGCTCTGAAAATCCTGGGCAGATAAGGAGATAAAGAGCATAGCAAATAACATAGCTAAGCCAAAATTCATATTTTTCATTTATAACTAACCTCTGGAGAAATTTCAAAATAATGATACTGGCTGGCAAGATATATTTTGCATATTCAATTTTTTTTTAAAATTATCTGGACATGAGAATGATAACACAGTTCTTTACTGCAAAAAATATCAGAGTAAGGATTTTATATGGTGAAAGAGATAAATGGAGTAGAGAATTTTCATCAGACAAAGGCAGAAGTGGGCTATATACCATTTTCAGAGGCAAATCCATCAACTTATCAGAAGCTTGGCTTTAAATGTGGTCTGGAAATCCATCAGCAGTTGAAGACCAGTGAGAAGCTTTTTTGCCGTTGCCCTGTGGGAATCTATCAGGATTTTGATGATTATGATGCTGAATTGATCCGACATATGCGTCCGACCTTAAGCGAATTAGGAGAATATGACGGTACTGCTCTGATGGAATTCAAAACACGAAAAGAAATAATTTATCGTATCAAGAACAAGACCGCCTGTACTTATGAAATAGATGATACTCCACCATTTCCGCTTAATCGAGAAGCTTTGAAAATAGCGATAGAAATCTCACTTTTATTAAAACAATATATCGTTGGAGAAGTTCACATCACGCGTAAACAATATCTGGATGGAAGTATTCCAACAGGCTTTCAACGAACGGCAATCATCGGAATAGAAGGAGAAATACCTCTAAAGAATAAGGGAGTGCGTCTGATCCAGTTAAGCCTGGAAGAGGATTCATGCCGGGAAGTATCTGATATCGGACATCGGAGGATCTATTCCACGGATAGACTGGGAATACCCTTGATAGAGATGGTTACATATCCGGAAATGCTGACACCGGATGAAGCTGCCGAAGCGGGGCATTATCTTCGTTTTCTGGCTCGCTCAACAGATAAAGTACGTATTGGCATAGGCGCAGCCCGTGAAGATGTGAATGTGAGTATCACCGGCGGGACGCGAGTAGAGATCAAAGGAGTGGCTCATATCAGCAGGATTCCATTACTCACTCATAATGAGGCATATCGGCAAAAATCCTTGCTGTTAATTCGTGATAAGTTGCGTAAAAGCAATCCAGCTTATAAAAATTGGAAAGTGATCTCTCACCGGCTGGAAAAAGAAGATCTAAAAATGGAGCTTCCCTTCAAGGGAGAAGGTCATCAATTAGTTGCTGTGCTATTACCTGGATTTAAGGGAATTCTATCTCATTTCACGCAACCTGAGCGAGATTTTGCCTGCGAGATCAGCGACCGATTAAAGGTGATAGCCTGTCTGGAAAAGCCCAATCATTTATATTCGGAAATGTCGAATATACAAGATTACGAGGAGTTATCCAAAAAGATAGATGCGATATTTCATCCAGAGAAGAATGACAGTTGGATATGTTTTTCAGCTTTGAATGATGACATTGCAACGGCAATCGAGACAATAGAAGAGCGATGCCAGATGGCATTTGAAGGCGTACCTCGAGAAACCCGGAAATCACTTCCAAATGGTAATACTTTATTTGAAAGGGTATTACCTGGAGCAGACAGGATGTATCCTGATACAGATTCTGCCCCTATACCAATCGCAGACGAATTTATCGAAAGTATTAGACAGGTATTACCTGTGGAATTACCTCGGAGACTGAAACAATTACAAAGCTGGCATGTACCTGAAGATACATGGACATTTTTATTGCGTAATAATCTGATGCCAATAGCCGAAGAGATCATCAAAGATTTTGAAGTAGAATCGCTATTCGTTTGCACTCTGATGGCACAAGATATCAAAGGAAAGATGCGTCAGAAGAGAAAGAATTATACATTTAAGAATTTATACAGTTTATTTGAATTTTTAAAAAGGCGTAATATCCGCTGGGAATTAAGTAAAGCGATGATGTCAATAATCATTGATCATCCAAAAATAGAATATGAATCTGTTCTAAATCTTCTGGATTGGAAGCAGGTGAATGCTGAAGTTCTTTTTGCAAAAATACCATACTTTACGAAATCAGTATTAAAGAATCGCAAAATGAAATGCGAGTCAAATGCGATAAGCTGGGTCATGGGAAAACTGCGTTCCCAAGCATTAGGCAACGTAGATATGAAAGAGATGCATACCAGGATCGATCAACTGGTGGAAGAGCAGGAGCAGAAATGACAGAAAGCATTCAGGGATATAAAGGTAAGGCATTGGAAATAATCAAGCGATTCCAAGTACGTGTTTGGAGTGACGCATTGATCAAATCGAGCCGTGGAGAATTTCGAGGGATAATCTTACCTCGATCAGAAAATGACGATGAGTTACATATAGTATTAAAACTGGCAACAGGATATAATGTTGGTGTGGATGTGGGCACTATTACAGAGATGACAGAGCTTGGTTACAAAGAAGCCCATTATAAAATACCGGAAAAGGAATTCCCATATACACCTGGATTACCGAAAGTAAAATTGCTGGGTACAGGGGGCACAATAGCCTCTCGGCTGGATTACCGAACCGGTGCAGTGATCCCTGCCTTTTCTCCTGGTGAATTATACGGAGCAGTTCCAGAGCTGGCAGATATATGTAATCTGGAAACTGAGAAACTGTTTGCCGTATTCAGTGAGAATATGGGACCTGAGCAATATAAGAAACTGGCTATGGCAATCGGAGAAGAAATCGAAAAGGGAATTGAAGGTATCATCATCGGTCATGGCACCGATACGCTTCATCATACTGCAGCAGCTCTCACCTTCATGTGCCAGGATCTGCCGATCCCGGTAATACTGGTAGGTTCGCAACGATCATCCGACCGACCTTCTTCAGATGCAGCATTGAATCTGATGCATGCCGTCACGGCAGCAGGTCGTGGTGATATAGCAGAAGTGATGATCTGCATGTTCGGTCCCACCTCTGATGAATACGGTCTATTACATAGAGGAACGCGAGTCCGCAAGATGCATTCATCTTACCGTTCTGCTTTTCGTACAATTGGAGATGTCCCGCTTGGGACAGTCACCCGGGCAGGGATTACGCATATCCACAGTGACTTTAATCCCCGTCGAAATGACCGAAAAGTGAAAATATATCCTTATTTTGAAGAGAAAGTGGCAATTGTATATTATTATCCTAATATGCAGCCCGATATCTTTGATTCTCTGGTTGAGAATGGATATAAAGGAATCGTGATAGCGGGAACCGGGCTGGGTCATGTAAATAAGTTGATTTATCCAGCAATTCGACGGGCAGCAGCAGCAGGAGTTGCGATTTATATGACGGTTCAAACTCTTTGGGGCTATGTGCATATGTTTGTCTATGATACCGGGCGTGACCTGATGTCTATGGGAATTATCCCGGCAGAGAATATGTTGCCAGAAGTGGCGTATATAAAGCTGGCTTGGGTATTGGGGCAGACAAATGATCTGGAGAAGGTAAAAGAAATGATGCTCACTCCAATAAGCGGTGAGATCACCAGGGGAGAACCTTATAATGGCTACCTGATCTATCAGGGAGGGATCCCGGAAGTAGAAGAATTTATTCGGAAAGTACATAAGTAGGCTTTGAGGAGACTATTTCTGAATCCCAATTATTTTAATTACTTTGATTGGATTTTCTATATAGTGAAATGAATAACTATTCTTTTCGGGAGTATACTTTTTTAGTAGTATGGGTAAATGAAAAAGTCACTAATGCTTAAACTTATTGCCTGATATAAAATTAAAACACATTTGATTTGGATTAAAAAGAGAATTCGTTAAGTTATTGAAATAGAAAACCTAAATTCAGGTTGCAGGTTTAGGAGGAAAAATAATGAGCGATAATGACCGGAGAAAAAGGGCATTACATATCTTTGCAGAGAAAAAACCTGTAATTGATAAAAGTGCTGACCTACAGAAGGTAATCGAAGAATTTCAAATTCATCAAATAGAATTGGAATTAGAAAACGAAGAATTACGCAGGACAATGGAAGAATTGCAGATTAGAAATCCAGAACAACAAAAAGAAATAATCAGAAAACTTTCAGCGGCAGAAGTATTACTTAAAGAGAGCGAGATGCGATACAAATTACTATCTGAAGTTTCTTTCGAAGGAATAGTTCTGCATCAGAATGGAATGGCGCTCGATGCTAATAAATCAGTGATGAGGATGACCGGATTTGATCTTGATGATATTCCTGGTTTAAATATCTTTAATCAAATTGCTGATGAAGATAAACCCGTGGCTTTGGAAAATACCAGGAAACATTATGTCAAACCTTATAGAGTGTCAATTATCCGAAAAGACGGCAGCAGATTTCCAGCAGAACTTGAAGCCCGGTCAATAGAGTATAACGGCAAAAATATCCGTATAGTCGCGATTCGTGATATAACGGAAAGAGTTAAAATCGAGCAGGCTTTAGCCTTATCAGAATACAAATTCCGGTTCTATATAAATAATGCCCCGATAGGATTTTTTGTGCTTGAAGCCAGCGGAAAATATCGAGAAGTGAACAAAGCATTCTGTGAGATAACAGGTTATAGCGAGAAACAGCTTTTGCAGATGAGTCTGCCGGATATACTTCATCCCTCCAGCATAGATAGCGGATTAGCTCATTTCAACAAAATGAACAGCCAGGATTATGTTTCTTCCGAATTATCATTTGTCCGCAAAGACGGAGAAGTACGGGTCTGGAATGAGATCAGTAAGAAACTTGATGAAAACAGTTATATATCTTTTACGCAGGATGTAACGGAGCAGATCAAAACCAAGGAAGCCTTGCAGAACAGTGAGCAACTCTTAAATTTTGCTATAGAACAAATGCCAATACCAGTGCTGATATCAGTAGCTTCCGAACCAAAAGACACCAGATATAATCAATTAGCAGTTGATCTTGTTAACCTGAAGCAGGGTGCCAATGGAGAAACAGTTCTGCCGGGACATCGAAGTATTTTACCCTTACTCCATCCTGACGGTACTCCTTATCCAGCCAAAGACCTGCCGCTGACAAAAGCCATCTCACAAGGGATCAGCACCAAAAATGAAGAAATTATTGTGCATTATCCTGATGGGGATCGCTGGCTGGCAGCAAGTGCAGAACCGCTGAGGGATGAAAATGGCAAGATCATTGCCGGTATAGTAGTATTTCCTGAGATCACTGAGCTTAAAAAAGCGGAAGCGGAATTGCTTGAAAGAGAACGATTATTGAATGAAGTAGGTAAAATAGCCAGGATCGGCGGCTGGGAAATGGATTTTGAAACCGGCAAAGCCAAGTGGACTAAAGGGACTTATGATATTGTGGAAATACCTTATGGCGATCCTGTACCCGGATTGAAGGAACATATTGATTACTACCTTGCCGAATACAGGAAAATGATTGCTGATAAAATGAATGATCTCATAAATAACGGCACAGAACTGGAAATTGAGGCTGAGTTAGTCACAGAAAAAGGCAATATCAAATGGTGTAAAGCACTCGGTCGCAGACAAATGAAGGATGGCAAATGTATCAAGGCGTATGGGACTTTCCAGGATATCAACGAACAAAAAAGGCTGGAAAAGGAAATAAACGAAAAATCCGCCCAGATGGAATCATTGTTGAATAATGCCACCGATTATATCCTGTTATGCGATTTTCAAGGGAATCCTTTATATTATAATGAAGCATTTAAAAAAGCTATGAAAACTCTAACTGGTAAAGAAATGAAACCTGGAGAAGAACAAACCAGCCACATGAAGGATACTAAAATAACAGATTTTCTGGAGAAGATGCGTAAACGTGTACTTGGTGGAGAACATTTCACAGTCGAATTCACACCACCTTTACCAGACAACAGCATTCACAACCTGGAATTATCATTTTGTCCTGTGATAGAAAAAGGCATAATCAAAGGATATTCGATGATAGCCCGTGACATAACGGAGCGCAGATTATCGGAGCAGGAATTAAAGGAAAGCGAGGAAAAATACAGACTTCTGGCAGAAACTTATCAGAATATCATCCTGATCCATGATCCGGAGGGCAAAATAACTTATATGAACCGGTATGGAATTGATTACTTCGGTTTAGATATAAAAGAGATCATAGGAACTTCTGCTGAATTGCTGATACAGAAAACAGAGACACTCGATGAAGCAAGAGGACTCTGGGAAAAAGTTAAACAAGGAGATTACAGGCTTCATCAATCGGAAATGGAATTTATTAATCAAGCAGGAGACAAACGCATCCTGGAAATACTGGCTTCACCGATCCTTAAAAACGATGCGCCTACAGGCATGCTGATAGTAGCTCGCGATATTACGGAAAAAATGAAAATTGACACAGAACTAAAACAGTACCGCGAACACCTTGAACAGCTTGTTCAGGAACGTACCCAGAAACTGGAAGAGCAGAAAGAAGAGCTGCATCGCTTTAATAAGCTCTTTATTGGCAGAGAATTCAGGATCAAGGAACTGAGAGACAAGGTAAATAATCTGGAAGAGAAATTAAAATCCTACGGTATTGTTGTTGGAAATTAAATAAATGAAATTTGGTATAACAAAGTTTGTGAGCCTGGATCAGTCAAGAAAAGAACGGAAAATTCTTCAATTCATCCAGGAAATTGAGAAGAATTGGGAAAAGATAGACCTGAGGAGCCAGTTAATAGAGAATTTTCACGAATATTTACTTTTTTTTAACACCCCGGAATATGAGGCAATTGCAGTTAACCTGCTTCCTGACATCAACCGGCGTGATTTTCTGAAACTGATAGCCCCGCTTGAGCAGTCATTACATCAACAGCTCAAGGATCATCAATTACAGCTCAAAAAGATAGACGGACAAAGAGACAATATTGATCAACTTCCTCTAATTCTGGTTCTGGATAATCTGCGGTCTTCTTTTAATGTAGGCTCTATTATCAGGTCGGCAGAATGCTTTGGGGTCAGAGAGATATTTTTTTGTGGATACACTCCCGATAACAAGACAGTTTCTAAAACAGCCATGGGCACGCGAGAACTTATCCAGGCACATCATTTTCCTGAAACAAAGTCTGCCATACAAAAACTGAGAACTGGTAATTACAATATCTATGCACTGGAAACAGCTATAGGCTCTGCTTCATTGTATGATTATAAATTCACTTTTCCCGCTACTTTGATCGTAGGAAACGAAGCTCTGGGTATCTCACCGGAAATATTAGCCATGGTTGATGCAATACTGGAAATTCCGCTGGCTGGCTGGAAAAATTCTCTTAATGTGGCATCAGCTACAGCAATAGCCCTTTCAGAATTCTACCGGAGAAAATAATATTTGAAAAAAGGGGCTGTTTCACAGCCCTCTTTATTGTATCCAGACCATCCCTGGTCTGGGTTTCTGTAATTTTTAAGATAACAGATAACTCATTAATTTACAAAAGCTTACCTATTATTTCAATTTTCATGATCTCCTGACCAAGACCAGGATGGTCTTGATAGTGCGCTGATGCGTGTTCAGCGTCAGAGGGGTGAAAGTCCCCTTCACGTCAACGGAAAAATGTGTAGCTGAAAGTAACTGCGTCACTGAGAAGTGGGGTGGAGAGCAACTGGAAGCGAATGTCCAGTCCGTAGGATGACGAACTTGATTCGGCAATGTGAGATCGACGAGCCTGCTATCTAATGGCGAAGTCTAAACATAGTGTCGGCGGCAGTATTGTCGTGACGACCGAGAAATCTGTCAGGCTAAGATTTCCGTGAGAAAGCCATGACAGAGACTCACAGGGTGGTTGGAGATGGAATGGACATGAAGGCATTGAACATTAGTTCAGGAGATCCGTCTTGAAATGTTGAGAAACAAGCGGAAGTCAGAGCATTCATAGTAGCTGTGAAGGTCGGGAAACCGTCTGGAGCAAAGGGATGCAGGAAAGCAGATTCGCAAAGGAAGGTATGATGGAAGAAAAACTGACGTCAGTGTCAGAAATGACTAAGCAAGTTAGAGAAGTCCCCGACTGCTGGTCGTGGATAGAACCGTCAATCTGGACGGAACGGATGTTAATCACCCTCGAAAGAGGCGTAAAAGGAGGCAAATGGTTCAGTCTAATAGATAAGGTATATCGGTTATCTACATTAGAGGCAGCGTTCAAGCTTGTTAAGCGTAACAAGGGAGCAGCCGGAGTGGATAAGGAATCGGTAACCAGATTTAATAGACACAAAGATGAGAAGCTTCAAAAACTATCGGAGCTTTTATGTACAGACCGTTATCAGCCACAGGCAGTTAAACGAGTCTGGATAGACAAACCTGGCAGAAAGAATGAACAACGACCACTTGGCATACCAACTGTAAGAGATAGAGTTGTGCAAGCAGCTTTACGCATGGTCATCGAGCCAATTTTTGAGAAAGGTTTTGCTAAACACAGCTATGGTTTCCGACCCAAGTCTGGATGCAAAAATGCGCTGAGACAGGTATGGAAGTTATATACCAGTGGATACAATTATGTACTGGATGCAGACCTCAAAAGTTACTTCGATACTATAGACCACGAAATTCTGATGGAAATGGTAGCCGAGAAAATTTCAGACAGTCGCATACTGGCATTAATCAGGCAATATCTAAACCAGGAAGTGCTTGACACCGCTAAGAGCTGGAAACCCGACCGGGGCACACCTCAAGGAGCAGTAATCAGTCCACTTCTGGCAAATATCTACTTGAATCCCTTAGACCATAAGATGGCAGATTTGGGATTTCAGATGATAAGATATGCTGATGATTTTGTGATAATGTGCAAAAGCCAGGAAGAGGCAGAAGAAGCGCTTAAGATGGTTCAAGACTGGTGCGAAGGCATGAAACTGACACTTCATCCAACTAAGACAAAGATTGTTAATAGTCTGGAAGAAGAGTTTGAATTTCTGGGATATTTATTCAAGAAAGGCAACAGATATGCCAGTCGCAAAAGCATGGTCAGGTTTAGAGATAGTATTCGTCCTTATACCAAACGGTGCAATGGTCACAGCATGGAAACCATAATCAAGAATATCAATCCCAAACTAAGGGGCTGGTTTGAGTACTACAAACATGCGCACTGGAACATATCCGAAACTATGGATGGCTGGGTAAGAATGCGATTAAGAAGTATTTTACGTAAGCGAGCCAGGAGGAAAGGAAGAGGACGAGGAGCAGATCATCACAGGTATCCAAATGCTTACTTTCACGAGTTAGGGTTATTCTCAATGACAGAAAATCGCAAGATTGTCGTAGCCAAAGCTCGCAGTGGTTAATCCTCTACGGAGGTTAACTGTTTTCTGGAGAGCCGTATGCGGGAGAACCGCACGTACGGTTCGGAGGGAGGGGAGTCAGTAATGGTAGCTCCCCTACCCCTATCGATGGGGGCTGTTTCACAGCCCCTTATATATTATCAATATATTTTTTGTTATTTGATCAAGCCGAGGAAATCACCGAGTAGGAACTGAACACGCCCGATCAACAGAGAGATACGCGCCATCACTGTATAACCAAAGGAAGCACCAAAACCTACCATCATAAACCAGATGCCAACGTTGGTAAATTTCCCGTAAAGCCCTTTATGCGGTTTGGAGAAATAGAAATAAAGCAGGATTGATACAGTTCCTAAAAATATCAGAAATGTATTAAAATTATCTATAGGCAGCATAGCATTTCTCATCTGCACAAGAACAGATGAGTGCATACTCATAGGCACACCCATACCCACGATACCCATACCAAAAGCGATAGGATAGCGTGACAGCCAGCTTAGATTTTTTGTAAAACGGAAAATATAAAGAATACCAATACAGGAAGGAATTATCAGCCAGAAATTGCCTTCCAGAAAGATAGGACGATAAACAAAAGGTATAAAGGCATTAAAATAGACCAGAGGAATGGCATACCCCATTGATACTCCGACTAACAGATGCTCCGCAAAGCGATAGAAAGGATTATCCTTATAAAGGAAGGAAAAGATAAACATTGTCAAAAGAGCTGCTACAAGATTACTAATAAATTCTAACATCTTTCCTCCTTAATTTACTTCACTGGTTTTTTTCTTGGTCAAAAAGTAACCAATATTTCCCAGTATGATGAAAACGATGATCATTATATGGGCAATACTTTGGGCGTTCATCCCGATTCTTGCCTGCTTGAATTTATAGGGAAGATCCACATTTGTCTCCACAATTATGCCTTGAGAGTCATAAGAAACCTTTTTCGACATGATCGGAACCCAGGTATCTTTGATAATTTCCGGGCTGAATTCTCTGCCATCAGGATATTCCGCATCCTCATAGGCAGCAAACACATCTACCAGCTTCTCATATTCGGCTGCCCCCTTTAAGCCGGCAAGCATACCTACTAACTGTCCCGATTGTAAATAGGGATAATTATCAGCAGCCATCACAGCAGTCACTCCTGCTGCCACATTTGCACCAAAGCGAACACGGGCATAAGTGATCCAACTGAATACAGCAGCACTGGCTGCAAAATCTATGATAAGATTCAAATCATCATAATTTCTGATGCCTTTGAGGATTTCCAGATTCTTGATCTTTCTACCATCAGCATCGGTCTGCACAGCTTCTGCCACATCATCTCCCATACCCAAAACGATAGGCAGGAAAAGTCCAGCGGGTTTATAGCCAAAATTACAGTAATCCACACCAGATTTCAGATCAGGATAATCCTCTTTTGCCATATTCAAAGCATAAGCCATCAAAGGAGCAGCAGGAGGTGAAAAACAGATTGTGAATACTTTTATATTTCTTTCAAAGCAATGACGCAGGATAGAAACTTCCATTGGGAAAAGCTCTGCCATTGTAGAAGCGTCATGACTGAAACTAAGTAATACAGCTTTATCTTCCTTACCGGCAAAACTGTCTATTTTCTTATACAGATTTGAGGTAGGGTCAGTTACATAAGTACGTGAATTGAAGGGTATCAGGAGAGGAATAATAATACAGAGGGCAACTATCAGATAGATCCAGCGCCGGTCTATACTTTTCATTTTTTCAAATAAATTCATCATTCCTCCTTAATCACTACCCAGATAGGTGCGTTCAATACCGAGCAGTATTTTTAACGCCGTTGCTGTCATCCCTAAACCAACTCCGGTTGCAATACCACGCTTGGCTGCCAGATTAGGCACATTCAAAATCCACTGAGCAGTCTCAGGTATCCATTTGGAGATAGCAGCTCCGATAGGCACCTGCCCCATCATCACGATAAAGGCAGCTAAAAGCAGGACTGTTGCTTGAGGGCTTTTTGCCCGGAATGCTTTATAGGCAGCACTGGCGATATAAAAAGCCAGCAGCGAGAACATGGTAGCACTCATGGGCATTTGCACATTGGCAAACAGCCACATGAATGGAGTTCCTTCGCTGGTACCCCAGGCAAAGCCGGAAAACGCTGTTACCACTAATGCCAGAAGCGTTACTACACTATATTGCCAGTTGGGTGCTTTACGCTGTATCTTGGTGCCATGCACCATAAATAAACTCAAAATTCCCAAAACAACTGCGAAGGGTGAGATGGCTTTAATCCAGCTTACCCACCAGTCATAAAAATCTACGGATGCTTTAGACGGTATAAACGTGTGAGCCACGAATAAGAAGCCTAAGCCGATAACTATTATTAAAGGTATTTGCCTTTTCATCTGTCCTCCTGTTATTTATCCGGGAAAGCATTGATCAGGAAAGTCAAATGGAAAGTACTCAATAAAGTACCAACGATTATAAAGATGGTAATTATCAGTTTAAGGTAATCCTGACCCTTCAATGTTCCCAACATCAGCGGTTCACGTGCCAGATAAGCAGAAGCTGCATAAAGCTCTTCACCGATCAGCGTATAATCACAGGTAGTGATAAAGAATGGTATCTGAGTTACCGCATCAGTTCCTGCTATCTGAATAGCTCCTGTTCCCGAACCAGTCTCTGTCATGATCAGCGCTTCTGCCCAGAACATTCCCATATAGAAGTTTGTTGCTGTTTTCTCACGCAGCATGATTCCATTCACACCGGCGACAAAGGCAAACTGAGCCGTAGTAATGAAGAAGGCACTGTTTTTGTCATAGCTGTCTGGTCTTCCCGCTTCATAATGGGCTTCTTTAATGATTTCCTGAGCAATTGGCAACACTATATAATCCCTGACCGGGCACAATATCCTTGTGTCATATTCTGCTGCTTTCTTGGCAACTCTTCCCAGGATGGATAATCCCGCCAAAGTTGCCACATCTCCAATACTGGACAATCCAGGTACAAAGAGAATAGGTCTTCCCATCTCAGTAGCACGACCAATGGCGTTATCAATTTCCTGAATTCCAGCGATAGGTCTGATATAAAGATCAGTTGTTCTGGCTTTGCGTATCATCACAAAAACCAACCCGCCAAATAACAGGGTAGCAAGCAAAGCAGGGAACATATTCCACTTGAACCAGTTTGACCGTGGATAGAAATGATTGGTTCCCACGCCGCCAAAGAAGGCATAGCGGTCTTTATCATGTGTTCCTTCCTGGTCCACATAAATATCCAGGCTGGTAAAATGACCTTCGTCATCAGTAAGCACCAGTTTATATTCAAAGGAGCGTTTAGCAATATTACGCTGATTTCTCAAGAAAGTTAACCGCTTATTGTCATCGCTGATCTGAGCAGCCTGAGCCAGAATCGGATCACTCCCAATTGCTTCTAATTGTCCTTTCAATTGCTCCACATGATTAAGTACATTTTCTTTATGTTCCACGTCAATAGTATCTGCCATCACGGTGTATTTCTCAATATCTTTCTGTAAATCAGCGATTTGTTTATCTGCTTCTGAACGCCAGATATTAGTAGAAATCGTGCTGCCGCGTTCCACTTCCGTTTCTCCCTCAGTGCTGTAAAGTGAGAAAGAGGGATTCACCAGATACAGATTCTTATCCAGATCATATTCACCTACCAGAAGACTGAAATTATTGGCATGGCTGATATTATCATTATATTCCCGCTGAGTAGGACCAAATTTCTTAGACAGCCGGAATACTTTGTCCGTGTAGTTTCGCTTATAAATATAATAATTGTATTTGCTTACATCAACACCATTGATATAAAGCTCTTCTGTTGGTGTTAATGACCTGGTGAAATCATTGAATTCCAGATCCTGAACAATCACATAATTGCCCAGATCATGGTTACACTTCATCGTGATCTCCACTTGCAGGCTCTCCCGCGGGTTAGAACCTTCCGGCAATTTCAGCTTTATCTGATTATCCTGATAATATTCATCGATCTCTTTGATCAGATTGCCGGAAGAATCAGAAATCTTGAAGTAAATATTCTTGATCTCATATTCTTTATTGGTCACATATTCATAGTTAATACGCAGCTTGCTTTTTGCCTCGTTCATGTAGCTGGTGTTGGTCAGAATCACAATAGGCTTTCCCCAACTGATAGTGTTGTAATCACCTTTATCTTCGATCCTGTCAGTTACCATGTACACTGTGTTTTCATTTATTGGCTGAACGAATGGTAAATCTGAAGCAGTCGTCCGGCTGATCTCAGCATAATTGCTCCAGCTATTGAATTTTCTGCCTTCAAAGGCAAAGATAAAATAGTAATCTTTCAGTTCTGCAGGAGATACATAATAATCAGTGCCATCATAACTGATCATGCCATCGATCATATCTACACTGCCATGAACCAGGTCTGTATATACAGAAGACCCTGCTCCGAAAATCTGAAATGCCGGATTCTGGTAAATAGTTTCCAATTCTGCAATTTCATCATTTTCCAGCCGCTCTAAATTATTCTTTTCTTTTAATTTCTGCTCGGCTATATATAATTCAAAATCTGCTTCTTTCTCTTTTGCCAGCATCCATACCTGGTAACCATTCACCGGATCAGGTTCTACAGGTAATTTCCACTCAAACTGCAGGCGGTTTGCATCTTCCACAAATACAGCCATCAAATCTTTGGGCTTCTCAGGTGAATTTTCTCGTGGGATGCCACTTACCGGATCAGCTTCGGCATAATAATGACGCGATTCATCTACTGCCAGTACTGTGTAGAAATATTCCATGTCAGCATGCAATTGCTTATACATGGCATCAAACTGATTAAGAAGCAATCCTGAATATACTTCAGTCTCACCTTCTGCTGTCTCACGCTCTACTTTCTGGGCATGATGAAAATATTCCTTCTCCTGACCTATCCCCAAAATTACGTAATTCTCATTTAGTTCTGGTCCATTAATTCGCATGTCCCGAGGGTACTCACGATAGAGCGTCCGGTCAGGATGTTTGCCTTTTTCTTTCTTTAAACGTGCCGGTGATTCCAAATCTACAAATCCCAGCCAGCCGGAATCATAAAAAAATACCGAATCGCCTGTGATGCCAGTCTTTAAATTTACATCGATCTTGCCGATATAAAAAAGAGTATCTGCATTTACGCCACGGTAAACTCGATACTCAATAATCCTTCTCTCCTTTGGTAACGGTGCCCAGCTTATTACAAGTCCACCTCCACCATCTTCAGGTACATCGGATACCATCAGGTCATGGACAATGTAATCTGCCGGATTTGCTTTCGCCAAGGAAAAGTAAGGTAACGAGAAAGCTATAATTAGTGTTATGATCACTAATATGCCTTTCTGGTTCAGGTTAACCTTCATAAAGTACTCCTTCAACCTTATAATTATATACTTCTCTTTATTATCCTGCAAATTCATTAGGTGTCCGCATGTTGTCAAATTTATTTTTCTGCGAAATCAGCTATTACCCTGTTCAACTTCCATTCTCTTCACTCATAAGTTAGATTTACCGCATTACCCTAAAAGCTGCACTCAATACAAACCAGCAATAAAAAGCGGGGTTGTTTCGTGTGCGAGTGGAGCAAGACTGGGGTTAAGGAACTAAGAGATTGAAAAGAGATAAGAGAGTGAGATCATTAACCTGAAATATAAGTCTCGGAAGCATGAAGTTGAGAATTTATTTAGTCCTGGGGCTGTTTCACAGCCCTCTTTATTGTATCCAGACCATCCCTGGTCTGGGTTTC
>CAZAHZ010000044.1:0-15902 GCA_964485055.1 uncultured Candidatus Cloacimonadota bacterium | reverse complement strand
ACCCAGACCAGGGATGGTCTGGATACAATAAAGAGGGCTGTGAAACAGCCCCTTTACCCCATTCGGGATATAATCTAATTTAATAACAATATTGCTTATAATCCATATAATATCAATCAGTTATGACATGATTCTGGATATAAAACAGGGGGATGCCAGTTTTTTTGAAATATGGCACCCCTCCCCCTTTTTTTTTATTTGAATTTTATTCTCAACTGCAAATATTCAGCATGCTGTCTTTTATATTTATGTCAAAATCAGTAGATAATGTATCAGGGAGGCAGGAAAAATAGTTGACAGTATATCGTTATCACAAAAAAAGTGTCTTTAGTGATATAACAGAGAGAGATAAAGGAGAGCTCAATGAAAGATAATACTCATCCCAAATATGAGAAAGTAACAGTGAAATGTGTATGTGGCAACGTATTCGAGACTCGGTCAACGACCGATAATCTTGACGTGCAGATATGTGAGAAATGCCATCCTTTTTATACCGGCAAGCAGCGATCAATCCAGAAAGCCGGCAGAATAGAGAGATTTAACAAGAAATACAACGTGGAAGAGCAGGAAGACGAAAGTTAGATAAGAACAAAAGAAATAAGCACCACACTAACGAAGTAGAGTTAATGTGGTGCATTTTTTTTCTAAAGGGAGAATCTATTGACTAAGAAGAAAGAAATCCAGGTAGGTGGTCAGGCAGTAATAGAAGGCGTGATGATGCGTGGACCAGCTCATATTGCCACAGCGGTAAGACGTAAAAGCGGTAAGATCGAAGTCTGGAAAAAGGATTTTATCAGTAAAACGAAAGATCATAAATTTCTGGGATTGCCGGTAATCCGGGGCTTTGCCTCTCTGATAGAGATGCTTAATATAGGTATCAGCAGTTTAAGTTTTTCGGAAGAGCGAGCCAGCATAGACTGGAAACAGGAAGAGGTTGACAAGGGCAATAAAGTGAAAGAGAAGAGTGCACAAGCAGAGCAGCGAGAAACTATCCTGATGTACATCGTGGCATTCGGGCTGGCATTTTTGTTATTTGGCTTTCTGCCGTATAAGACAGCAGACTGGATAGGGCTGGGAAAAGCGAATTTCTGGTTTAATCTTTTTGCCGGAGGTGTAAGAATAATTTTCTTTGTGATTTATGTCTGGGTGATCAGCAGAATGAAGGATGTCCACAGGTTATTTGAATATCATGGTGCGGAGCATAAAACCGTGTATGCTTATGAGAAAGGAACAGAATTGCAGCCGGGCTTAATTCAGGAGCATAGCACACTTCATCCGCGTTGTGGTACAAGTTTCATGTTTTTTGTACTTTTGATCTCAATACTGGTATTTTCCATAGTAGATACAATAGTGGGACATATAACCGGAAGCATGCCCCCGATCCTGATCAGGCTGGCATATCATATACTTCTGATCCCCTTTGTTTCTGGAATATCTTATGAAGTGCTGAAATTATCGGGTAAAAATATCAATCATCCACTGGTGAAATTAATGACTGCCCCGGGAATGGCATTGCAGCGGATCACCACTCAGCCTCCGGATGATTTACAGATAGAAACAGCGTTGATTGCCATGAAATGTGCCCTGAATATGGAACTGGACACAACTGTAAATTTTGTAGAATATAAGAGCAAAAAAAAATGATTCTTAAGAAAAAGATAGACGAGCTGCGGGCAGAACTAAAAGAGCTGGAAAAAGACATTTATGATCCGGTAAAAATATCAGACCGGCGTCTATATCGAGAAATATCTCAGCGTTACAAAGTGCTGCAAGAAATAAATCACGTTCTGGACAGATATCTGAGCCTTAAACAGAGCCTTGCTGACAACCGAGGATTGATAGGGGGAGAAAATGACCATGAATTACAGCAGATGGCAATAGAAGAAAATGAGGAACTGGAAGCAGCCCTGGAAAAAGTTCAGGAAGAACTGGAGGAATTGCTGATCCCCAAAAATATTAATGATTTCAAAGATGCCATTGTGGAGATCAGAGCGGGAACCGGCGGAGACGAAGCAGCGTTATTCTGTGCCGACCTTTACCGAATGTATTCTTATTTTGCCGAGAAGCAAGGTTGGAAATTAACCGTAATTTCATCAAATCTGACTGGAGGTGGAGGATTTAAGGAAATAGTGTTTTCCTTAACCGGAAAAGAAATATATGGGACGATGCGCTGGGAAAGCGGTGTTCATAGAGTGCAGCGGATACCGGTAACCGAATCTCAGGGACGTGTTCATACCTCGGCAATCTCAGTAGCGGTTTTACCGGAAGCGGATGATGTGGATGTAGAAATAAATGAGAAGGACTTGAAGATTGATGTTTACAGGTCTTCCGGGCATGGTGGACAAAGTGTGAATACCACGGATTCGGCAGTGAGGATTACTCATTTACCATCGGGCATTGTGGTAACCTGCCAGGATGAGAAATCTCAATTAAAGAATAAGAACAAGGCAATGAAAGTGCTGCGTTCACGTCTTCTTGACCAGACAATAGCGAAACATGAATCCGAAATAGCAGCTAATCGTAAGACCCAGGTGGGCACCGGTGACCGCAGCGCCAAGATCCGCACTTATAATTTTCCGCAATCAAGAGTTACCGATCATAGAATTAATTTGACATCATATAAACTTAATGCGATTTTGACCGGTGAATTAGAAGAATTTATTGAAGCCTTAAAAATTGCTCATCGAAATGAGCAGGTAAATGGCTAAAGGAAAAAGTGAGAACATGATGCCCGAAAGTGAGGATTCAGAACCGCTGAAGTGCAATAACGTCCTACAGATAGAATTGTATTTCAAAAATAGCTTATGATAGTTCTTATTATTATAATCATCTTATTTATTTTATTATCAGCCTTTTTTGCAGGAATGGAAACCGGTTTGATATCATTAGACCGCTTGAAGCTGGAACAGGACGCGAAGAATAGTAAAAAGAAAATGCAGATGCTGGAATTTCTGAAAAAGCCCGATAAACTATTCGGCACCACTCTATTTGGAAACAATATTTCACTGGTCATCGTATCATCGCTAACAATACTTTTCCTCAAATTCCTCAGACAAAAGGATATGATGAAAATTACTGACCATACGGGGACTTTGATCGTTGCAGGCATTCTACTCATATTTGCTGAGATCATACCAAAGGCGCTTTATCGGGAACATCCAAACCGGATGGTAGAGCAGAATTTTGGAATGTTAAAATTCTTCAGCATTTTGTTTTCACCTTTCACGAAAATAGTAACCTATATAAATATCCGCGTATCAAGGATATTCCATCTCAAAGAAACGGATAATCTGATGAAAGTAACGCGTAAAGACCTGAGTTTTATGGTTTCTGAAAGTGAAACCTACGAAGGCGAATTAGAGACAAATCAGAAAGAATTACTGGAAGAGGCGCTGGAATTTGGAGAACTTAAAGCTGGAAACGTGATGAGGCACCGCACCGATATTGTGGCATTTGAACAGAAAACAGCGATCAGTGAGGTAATATCCCTGGCGAGGGAGGTTGGATATACGCGATTTCCGGTTTACAATGAGGATTTGGATAATATAAGCGGGATATTGATCATCTATGATCTTCTGAACTGTGAAAATATTGAGGAAGAAAAAGCCGAGGATTTTTTACGACCGATGTTATTTGTTCCTGAGACTATGAATGTGGATACTCTTCTGGCAGAAATGCAGGCAAAAAAGAGAAGCATGACAATAGTGGTGGATTCTTATGGCGGAACTGCCGGGATGATCACAATAGAGGATATCATGGAAGAACTGGTTGGCGAGATAGAAGATGAATATGATGTAGCAGAAAGCGAACTGGAGCAATTAGCCGACGGATCATATCTGATCAACGGAGATACGGAAATAGATATTCTCAATGACAATTACGATTTAAGGCTGCCGGAAGGCGACTATGAGACTATTGCGGGATTGATCATAGACAGACTGGCAAAAATACCCCTGATAGATATGCGAATAGAATTAAAAAATTATACCCTTATAGTCAACAAAGTAACAGCAAAAAAAATTGAAAAGGTAAAACTGCTCAAAAAAAATTGAACCATTGATGAAGTGTATAGCAACTAATATCCTAACTCCTCTTGCCTCTGGCGAAATTCTCTATTTGCCGGATTGTTTTATTACAATTGAAGGTAATAAAATAAGCTCTATTTCAGAGACTGCCCCCGGTCAAAGCTGGATTGATAAAAAAGATTGTATCTGTATCCCAGGCATGATCGATTCCCATGTTCATCTTTCGCAATTACATATCAGGGGTAAATGTGCTCCTGATCTGATGAGCTGGCTGAATAAATATACTTTTCCGGCAGAGCGAATGTCAGAAAATCCGGAATTCAGCCGTCAGATAGCCAGGGATTTTTACCGTGAGAGCCTGGAAAAAGGTACAACAACGAGCGTGGTTTACACATCACCTTTTCGGGGAGCTTGTGAAACTGCATTTCAGGTTGCAGCAGAATGCGGAGTACGCAGCATTATCGGGATGACCATGATGGACAGCAATTGCCCGGAATATCTGAAGCAATCAACAGCCGAAGCCTTGCAAGACAGTTATGCACTCTGGGAAAAATGGCATGATCGCGGTCTGCTGGATTATATATTTTCTCCCAGATTCGCAGTCACCTGTAGCGGAGAATTATTGCAGGAAACCGGCAAGCTGATTAATTCTCTGGGAGCAAGACTACAATCTCATCTTTCGGAGAACGTAAGTGAAATAGAGCAGGTTCTGAGACTTTTTCCTGAAATTAAAAGTTACACAGAACTATATTATAAATCAGGGATATTAGGCAGTCGCAGTATAATGGGACATGCTGTACATCTCAACTCTGAGGAAATCAGCCTGTTGAAGGACACGGATACACGAATAGCTTTTTGTCCTGACTCTAATTTCTTTTTAAAAAGTGGACAATTTAACTGGCAGAAAATAAAAGCTGCAGGTATAAAAACAGGTCTGGCAAGCGATGTGGGAGCCGGAACTGATCTCTCGATGCTAAAAATAATGAAATTTGCTGATTATATTCTGGACAAACCGGGGATAATACCGGAAGAAGCATTCTATCTCGGCACGCTGGGAAATGCTGTTTTGCTGGGCTGGGAGGATAAAATTGGCTCGCTAGAAGCCGGCAAAGAAGCTGACCTGGTTTTTATCCGGCAAAAGGACCTGTTAAGTTCTGCTGCCGATAAATCTGAGATGCTGGCGATATTGATTTATCTTAATCATGAAATAGAGATTGACAGCACCTGGGTACAAGGAAAAAAATTATATGATAAAGATATATCTGGAGGAAGCGATGAAATTGGTTGAATGCGTACCAAATTTCTCTGAAGGCAGGGATAAGGGTATCCTGGATGCCATTGCCTCAGCAATAAACTCCGTGAAGGGAGTAACACTGTTGGATGTGGACCCTGGAGAGAGCACGAATCGGACTGTATTTACAATGGTGGGCGTGCCGGATCAGGTGCTGGAAGCTGCTTTTCTGGCAATAAAAAAGGCTGCTGAACTTATTGATATGAGCGGGCATAAGGGAGCTCACCCCCGATTTGGAGCTACTGATGTCTGTCCATTTATTCCAGTTTCGGATATGACCATGCATGAATGTATTGAAATGGCACAAAAACTGGGCAGGAGAGTTGGTGAAGAATTGCAGATACCTGTCTATCTATATGAATATGCTGCCAGTAAGCCAGATTGGAAGAATCTGGCAGAGGTGCGAAAAGGCGAATATGAGGGATTGTCAGCCAGAGTAGGAAAACCGGAATGGCAGCCGGATTTTGGTCCTCATATTTTTAACAGAAAAAGTGGGGCTTTGGCAATTGGAGCACGTGATTTTTTGATCGCCTATAATATTAATCTCAATAGCCGGGATAAAAATAAAGCCCATAACCTGGCATTAATGATCCGTGAAAAGGGACGTTATGCCCGTGATGACAGCGGTAATTTGCTACGGGACAGCGAGGGCAATAAACTGATGGAAGAGGGTATTTTCACAAATTGCAAAGCTGTGGGCTGGTATGTGGAAGATTTTCAAAGAGCTCAGATTTCCATTAATCTCACAAACTATAAGGTTACTCCGCCACATCTGGTTCTGGAAAAAGTCAGAGAACTGGCAACTGAGAAAGGGATTCAGATAACCGGCAGCGAAATTGTCGGTTTATTACCCAAAGAAGCCTTGATTAAGGCGGGGAAATTTTATCTTAACAGGTTAGGTGAATGTGCCGGCTTACCGGAAAACAGGATATTAACAACTGCCGTACAATCTATGGGTCTTGATGATCTTTATAAATTTCAGCTTGATAAAAAGGTGATAGAATATGCTATCAAAACGGAAAATAAACTGGCTGATATGAGTTTAGTGGAATTCACTGATGAGCTTTCCACGGATTCTCCTGCTCCGGGTGGAGGCAGCGTGGCAGCACTGTGCCTGGCTATTTCCGGTGCATTGTCGAGCATGGTAGCTAATCTCACCTTTAATAAGAAGGGTTATGAAAATAGCTGGGAAGCAGTGAAACCAATTACTGAAAAGGGACAAATCATCAAAGCACAAGCAATTTCCGCTATTGATGAAGATACGGAAGCATTTAACCTGATGATGTCCGCCCTGAAACTACCAAAGAAATCCGCAGAAGGAAAAGAATTCAGAGAAACTGCTATTCAACAGGCAACGCAGGGGGCTATTATTGTTCCTTTAAAGACTCTTGAACTGGCAGAAGAAGCTGTGAACCTGGCTTATGAGATTGCTGAGATTGGTAACCGTAATGCTTTATCTGATGTCGGCGTGGCTGCCATTACTGCAGTTGCTGCTGCCAAAGCCGCCTTCCTTAATATTAAGATCAATATGGGCGCAATCACAGACATTGATTTCGTTAAAAAAATTATGGAAAAATCGGAACATCTGCTCGCCGAAATCAGCGATAAAGCTACTTCTCTTGAAAAAAATATCAAAAACAGACTTTAACATGAAGCTGCAGAAAATCAAATGAACTCATATAGTTCCGATCAAATCAAGTCTCGCGTTATTGAACTGGTGAAGAGGGAATTACATTTTTTCCCCGTAAGTGATTTTACCGATATATATAAACTCTTTTATCAGGACTATTTCGGTCCGGGGCATTATCTCTGTGATCACCAAAAAATCATCGAATATATTGAAATCGAACTTGCCCAGTGCCAGTACAAAATTGGCACTGTGCCATATATTCATAATATCAGTTGCCTGAATAATTTTCTACGGATTGATCTTAACTGGATTATCAGGGGAAGCATTTCTGTAACAAAGATGGCTGAATTGTTTTTGGAAAGTTCTCTTGGCGAATTTCAACAACCTTTGCCCTGGAGTGACCACTGGCTCAATATCTGTGCCATTCTTGGTGCTGAGAAGATTGACCTCAATCCCTACGAATACAAATTATTAAGTGATTTGGCAAAACAGAATGCGGGAACCCATCACAGCAAATTGTACCGTTTTCACTATGATCCACATTACCGGATTATCAGAAAAGAATTATGGCAAAAGGTTTCTGGTTAATCCTGCTGGTTGAGGAGCAGCAGTAAATCTTCCGCAGTCAGATCAGGATTTAGCAGCCACCTCTCCAGTCCTTTCTTTTTGATCCTGCCTATTTCCTCTCCTTCAGGTATCTCAAATTCCTGCTTGATCAGGTTTCCATCTAAGGGAAACTTACGGTGCACTATTTCACTTTTAAAATTATTAATTTCTGCTACCAGTTTTTCAGGTTGATATTGCCAGTTTCTTGATTTGGCAAACTCGGAATAATACAGGACGAATTCCGATATCCAGCGAGGATGGTAATAGACCAGTTTGCGGATTTGCAGATTTTTTCCCTTTGCCTCTATTAGTAATGAAAGCTGATAATTATTAATTACCAGAAATTGTACTCGTTTTTTTATATTACTGGAAAATCTTAATCTATCTATGATCAAACTTATGATTTCTTCGGATTCCGGCTGATCAGCCAGCACTTGCAGCACAGCAGCAATTCTCAGAATTATCTCTGCCGGAAGGGCAGTGATTTCCTGGTAAGGCAGTTCCTTAACCGAATTTTGCAGCTCCGGGATCAGATATTGCATCAGGTTATATTCATAAAGCAACTTTGTCCCCAGCTCCGGCGTCTCTGAAAGCAATATCTTTTCAAATTCGTCTCGCCTTCGTTCCCAAGAGATACAGTTCAATTCATAACTATCTTTCTTCATGGCTGCACTGGTGACTTCTTCTATCTGGAATTGAAGACGGTTTGCAAAACGGACAGCCCGTAAAATCCGCAGCGGGTCGTCATGAAAAATAAAATCAGGATCTGATGTTGCCCTGATCACTCCCTCTTTGATATCTGTCAGCCCTTTTCCGGTGAGATCGAGTATTTCGCCCGTTATTATATTCATCACCAGCGAGTTGATCGTAAAATCGCGTCGAATGATATCTTCCAGCAGCGTTCCCGGACTGGTTAGTGGTTTTCTATTACCTCTTCTGTAGCTTTCGTTGCGGGTCATCACAAATTCTATTTTTTGTTCATTGATTTCCACTAAAGCTGTCCCGAATTGCTGAAATACTACTGGTTTGGAAGCTAATCCTTTTTCATGCAGAAATTCTGCCAGTTTTATTCCACCTTCAGGAAGTGCAACGGCAATATCAAGGTCACTTTTCTCATTTCCCAGCACCAGATCACGCACATATCCACCGGCAATATATGTATTCCCGGCAAATTCTGTACCTTCTATCACAGCAGCAATTTGTTTTATGACTTCTTGCATTATTTGAGTTTAATAGAATTGCTGATGATTTCCAGTTCGATCAATGCGGGTAATTTGTCTCCTTCAGGATAATACACGGAATTATCAATCAGGAAAACCTGGTTTCCTGCCGGTACGTGAAAGGCATAGCAGCTAAAGGCTCCGCCCACAGCATATTTATCATTCTGCCAGCGACCCATGATCTTGAGTCCATCATATCCGGCAATCTTTGTCCTGGAACTCATCACGTCCTTTCCATCAAACCTGTCGCCATCATAATATTTCCCGGCTATTTCATTTCGTTTATCTATCAACCAGCTTCGTGACAGCGAATCAGACTGCATTTCTTCATAATATACCCCAATATACCTGTCTGCTTGTGACTTCGATCGCGCCAGGTATGAAGTAAAATTATTCTGCTCATCATTTCTATAAAGCACAAAATTTTTCGGCAAATCCAGCATCCAAATCTTATCCTTATAATTTGACTCTGGCTTTATACCTCCGCGATAAAGCTGATATTCCAGCCGCTTATATAATCTCTGCCGGAATAACTCCCAGACCTTATTCGCCTGCAGAATATTCAGCTTCAATAAGCTTTCTTCGCTTTCACCGGCTATAAATAAAACCAGTTGATCATCAGCCCAGAGATTGAAGGCGGGAAAAATAGCTCCACCATTCTCAGATATTTCGCTGTCCAGCTTATCTCCCAGCCGTTCCTTTACATATTGCGATACGGATTTTCCCGAAGAGGAATCACAATAAAAGATCAGATTATTGAACCTGAAAAAATCTTCCAGCTTACTGAATGGCACACGTTCAAGCACGAACATCTTCTCATTCAAGGTGGTATAAAAGGTTCTCTCTAAGGTCAGACGCAGTTTATCCTCGGCATATCGCCAGATTTCATCATCAGCAAAAACATATATCTTCTGGCGTTGTCCCCAGGCTAAAGGTTTCCTTCTATCTTTTAATGCTCTTCTGCCTTGTTCCTGAACTCCCTTTTCCTGTTTGCCACAGGATGCAAGCATCAGAAATACCAGTATCAACAGGATTATTCTTTTCATTTCTCCTCTCCAATCCCTGCCGGGAAAAATAATGGTAGAAAATAACTTATTCCCGAAAATGCCGTGATCAAAGCTACCAGCCAGAAATAATAATAAATTACTATTGAGATTGTGCAGTTTTCTACGCTCGTTATAGCTAAATAGATCAAGGTGAAGGTCAAGCCGGTCATCTGTGAAACTGTTTTGATCTTGCCCCACTGGTTTGCCGGCATATATATCTTCTTTTTAACATATACCTGACGCAATACGGATACGGATATTTCCCGAAAAATGATCACTCCAACAGCAATTATACTGATCAGATTGAATGGTGGTAATGCTATGCCGACTAAGGCTGTTATCGTCAAAAACTTATCTGCCAGGGGGTCCATCACTTTACCGAAATTGCTGATCACGTTATATTTTCTGGCGATCTTGCCATCCAGATAATCCGTGAACTCCGCTATAATAAAAATGGCTACTGCCCAGATCAAACTACCCGGCACATTAGCAAAGAAAAAATACCAGATAAATACCGGCACCAGCAAAATCCGTAATATAGTTAATATATTAGGAATGTATTTGATCATATTTTCCTCTCCTGGTAAATAGCAGTGCGATCAGACTTCCGCTCAATAACACTGCTGCTCTGATAGTATGAAACCTGAAATCAGGGATGTAATGCGGATAATTAAAGCTCCAAAGGTAATATTCGCCGCCCAGAACTATCAGAGCTGGAATTAGCACCATAAATATCGTATTCAATATCCAGATCACTCTTTTCCTCCTCTGGCTGCCTCCTGCCCGGATATAAATTTCCCAATACCTTTTTTTGTGCTGCTCATAATTTATCCGGAAATATACTGCAACCAGCAGAATTATTAAACCCAGCCCCCAATAAACCCAAAACCAGTAATTTTCTATTATTTCACTTATAATATTTATTTTTTCAAGGGTCTGCCATGGTAAACGGTAATTCTCCTCTGAATAGATCAACTGGAATATTCCTTCTTCTTTCTCGGTTGCCTGTAAAAAAAGTGAAGACTCCATTTCTGCGAACTTATCTGCCGAAAACTGGATTTCCAGTATCGCTGGCAGGCTTAGATCACCCAGTAAAGACTGTGCTTCTTCCAGACGATATTGTTCACTCAGCATCTGAATTATGGACTGCTTATTCTGTTTCCTCACACTTTCCACAAAATAAAGGTTACCGATACTTTCCATGATCACCTCTGAATGCTCTTCAGTGACTATCAGGATAGCAGGATTCTCATTAATCTTCTCATAAACCTGCTCTGCTCTTATTTTCGCCTCTTTCTGGCTAAATGTCCGAAAATAATAAATTCCGTCATTTATCCCTAAAAGTATTAGAATTACTAAAATATGAAGAATATATCTGATTTTCATTGTTTGATCACTTCTCCGGCATTTATTATATAACTATTTGTTATTCCCTCAAATTTCTTTTTGCCGGTGATCACTATCGCTGTCCCCGCTTTGGCGGCATAATCAAAAGCATCAGTCAGGGAATTGAGGCTGGTATTATCGAAACAGGTATCAAAATCATCGAATAATAGAAAATGCGGCTGCTGAATTATTGCCCGTATCAGTTCCAGGCTCTTTGTCTCTGACCGTGATAAAATTCCAGCCTTCTGATCCAGATTTTTCTTCAAGCCTGTTTTTGCCAGAAATTCTGCCAGTTTTTCTTCTTTTCTGTCCGACTGCTTTCGCCACGGCAAATTCAAGTTCCAGCTCACACTTTGTTGGGGCAATATTGCCTTGAACTCATTGATCAATATTATGCTGTATCTACCCGGTTTTTCCTTTATTCCATTATAAAGAAGCTCTCCATTGTAATTATCATATAATCCGGCTAATGTCTTCAACAAAATGCTCTTCCCGGAATTATTGTTTCCGTAGATCTGAATGAATTGACCACCGTTGATTTTCAGTTCTTTTATACGTAACTTAAATCCCTTCAATCCTGCTATCTCAAAGTCTCTTAATTCTATCATTTTCTCATCCTGAAAATACTAGTTTTACTTTTCAAGCAGGATATATTCCTGAAAATCTTGTCAAGTATCATATTCTCACATCCTGCCAATTCCCGTATCTCCGCTTCCCGAATTGCCAGATTCAATATATAACTTCTACCGCCCGGCTGAAGATTTCTGCCCAGATTATGAAGGATATCCTCAAGGTTGCATAATATTTCATGCCTCGCTACTGCCCGTTCATATACCGGACTGATCTTCCCGCTGTCTCCCCGGTAATAAGGGGGATTTGATATTATTATTGAGTATTTTTCCTCGGAATTATAATCTCTGATATCTGCCTGGATAAAATCTATCGTTTGCCCACAAAGTTCACTGTTGCTCTGCGACAGCTTAACCAGGTGTTCCAGTATCTCAATACCACTGATCTCCCAGTTACTGCGATAATGTTTCAACATTATTGCGATCACACCATTACCGCTTCCCAGTTCCAGAAGCCTCTCAAGCTCTCCGCTTTCTTCCTCTAATACTGTCTTCACCAGAAATGCCGTATCTGTGCTTATTCCCTGACCATTTTCTGTTTGATAGATTGTTTTTCCAAATGGAAGTTCGACTGGTCTATTTTTCTTTGATTCCCGCAATTATCTAATTCTCAGCATTTTCTCGACTGATCGCAGGGCACTCTTCGCTATTCCGGCTGGTATGGTGATCTCAAATTCTTCCTGCTCAAGTGATCTCAGGACATCTACCAGCCTGGTCTTCTTCATATTCAGGCAGATTGCCTTTTCGCTGACTGGTGCCAGCTTTTTCCCGGGATACTTGTCCTGCAATTGATAGTATAATCCCGTTTCCGTCCCGATTATAATTTTATCATGTTCATCCACATAATCTATCATGCCCTTGGTGGAGGCAACATGGTCTGCCATGGCTAATACGGATGGCTTGCATTCAGGATGGACAATAAATTTATAGCCCGGATATTTCCGGCGAGCAGTCTCCACGTCTGATTCCGTGATAAATTCATGCACATTACAAAATCCCTGCCATAAAATGATATTTTTACCAGTCTGTTTTGCCGCATAACTGCCCAGATTCCTATCAGGTACAAATAATATCTGCTTATCTGCCGGTATGGAATTCACCACTTTGACGGCATTACCAGATGTACAGCAAATATCAGATTCTGCCTTCACTTCCACCGTGGAATTCACATAGCAGACCACGACAGCATTTTTATATTGTGCCTTAAAACCTCTTAATTGTTCTCCTGTGATCATATCTGCCATTGGACATCCAGCTTCAAGAACAGGTAATAGCACTTTGGCTTCCGGCTTTAATAATTTCGCCGTCTCTGCCATAAATCTTACTCCGCAGAATACTATGATTTCCTCATGCAATTCCGCTGCCACCTGAGATAATTGCAGCGAATCTCCCGTAAAATCAGCCACTCTCTGGATGGACAGCTCCTGGTAATTATGTGCCAGGATTATTGCATTTTTTCTCTGCTTCAGTTGTTTTATTTTCTCTTCTATCTCGGTTGTTCTCATTGATTCAAATCCCCGTATGACCGAATCCACCTGTCCCTCGATCTGTTGTATCCAGTTCTTCCACTTCCTTAAATTCCACATTCTCATAACGGGCAATCACCAGTTGAGCTATTCGCATACCGGACTCTATGATGAATTCTGCCTTTCCAAAATTAAACAGGATTATCTTGATCTCACCCCGGTAATCGGAGTCTATTGTCCCTGGTGAATTCAAAATCCCTATGCCATGACGCATTGCCAATCCGCTACGCGGACGTACCTGGGCTTCGTAACCTGACTCCAGACTGATGGCTATGCCCGTTGGGACAAGTAATATTTCTCCTGGTTTTATCCTGATAGTTTCTCTATTTGAAGTGAATAAATCGTAACCGGATGAACTGTTGCTCATCTTCTGAGGTTTTTTCGCTCCCTCAGACAGCAACTTAATCTCTATTATCATTTTTTTAATATTTACGTGTTAATATAAAATTTGCCAATAGATCGAGATAAAGCCCTTTCTCTCCATATTTTTCCAATCTCTGCCGTGCTTCCTCGATCAGGTTTTCTGCCTTCTGACGCGATTTCTCTAAACCGTTCATTGCCGGATATGTTGCCTTTTGTGACTGGTTGTCCTTCCCTATGCTCTTGCCCAGAATTTCCTTGTCACCCTCAATATCCAGTATATCATCCATTATCTGAAATGCCAGACCGATCTTGTCACCAAATACCTTCATATTATTAGTTTCTGGCTCTGATGCTTCACTCAGCAAACAGCCGAACCGAATTGCCAGATTGATCAAGCGACCTGTCTTATTGGTATGAATATATTTCAATACTTTTTCGTTGACCTTCTTGCCTTCGGATTCTATGTCTACCAGTTGTCCCGCAATTAATCCCCTGTGCCCTGTCGCTTCGCATAATTCCCGGATCAACTGAATTTTTAGCTTATCTTCTATTTCGGCAGAATTGATTAACTCTATGGCAAATACCAGAAGTGAATCCCCAGCTAATAATGCTATATCTGAACCATACACAGCGTGACAGGATTTCTTGCCTCTGCGGTACTCATCATTATCTATTTCCGGCAGATCGTCATGGATCAACGTGTAAGTGTGAAGCATTTCCAAAGCTCCAGCTACCGGCAGTATTTTCCTGATATCGTTCGCAAATAACCGGTAAGTATGGATCATCAGATAGGGACGCAACCTTTTGCCTCCCGCAAACAACGTGTGCCGTATCGCTTTATGTATCTGTTTGGGATATTCATCCTTGCGAGGCAAATATCTGTCCATTTCTATGTTTACTAATTCTTTCTTCTCTTTGATATCACGTTTCAACAGTAACCTGTTTTGACTCATTAATTCCCCTATTTTGTTAATGCTATATCTTCCAGTTCCTGATTAAAATATTTTGCCGGGTCACGATAACGATTATAACGGTGCACTTCATAATGAAGATGAGGTCCCGTGGAATCTCCGGTATTGCCAATTTTGCCGATTATCTGACCTTTTTCTACTGTCTGTCCGTCCGTTACCTGTATTCTGCTCAAATGACCATAAACAGTCTCAAAACCAAAATCATGACGTAGCTTGATATAGCGTCCCATCTTGGCTGTTCGTCCGGTCTTCAGCACTTTTCCCGCAGCAGTCGCATAGACTGGTGTGCCCGTTTTGTTTGCTAAATCCACTCCATAGTGAAAATCTTTTTTTCCGCTGATCGGATGCTTCCGATTGCCATAGCCCGAAGATATCCTGCCAAAGGTGGGATAAATTGATGGTGTGCTGCGATATAGATCACTGCGCAACTGGTAATTCGAATGAAGTTCCTCATGCGTCTTGTAATTGAATTCCACTTTGCTGCGTAAATGATTTAAGCGGTTTACCAGTAAATTATAGGATAAATTTGCCCGCTCATCGCTTAAATGCAATTCACTGTCTATCAGCGGCAATCCACCCATACCCATCTCTCGCACTTCTTTATTGACTTCTTTAAAGTTTTCCTGTGACCGGATGTCATCTTCCCAGTTCTCCATCAATTCCAGACGGATCATGATTGAATCTATCTCTCCATTCAAATGCGTTATTCTGTCCTTTAATACCGCATTCTCCTGCATGATCTGCTGTGATCCCTCCAGAACATGGTAACCATTATTTATATATATCACGCCGGATACGACGAATGCCAAGAAAAAAAGAATTATGACTCCCCCGGCAATCATTATCCCTTTTTCTCCACTCAATTTGAGCGAATATTCTGTACCCTTTTCAAATTTCAGGCTCATAACCATCCTTATATCTACATTTTCCCAAGTATTTGCATAAAAAAAATACTTTATCAATTGTCAAGGTATAATTTAGACTTCTATCATTTGTGCACGTCTCCCATATTCCTGATTATCCTTCCAAGTACTCTTCTCTATAGGTCATATAAGTCCCATACGACCTATAATTACAATAAAATTTCCCTCTGCCCGACTGGCTTTTCCCAAAAATAATATTCTCTTATCTTAACCTTTCCACCTCCTCCTCGTTTCCTGTTGACTATTCCTGGATTTGCCCCAATCCCTTTCCAGTCGCACTCCAAAC
>CAZAHZ010000043.1:0-15940 GCA_964485055.1 uncultured Candidatus Cloacimonadota bacterium | reverse complement strand
TGATCTTGTCTCCACTGGGAATATATTGATTATTCCAACCACATACTGCAGGATCAGGGCAGCATCATAAGCTTCCACTTCACCATTACCATCCACATCTCCAGCAATTACCGGGAATGGTTCAAAGGGTGTGATCATGCCAACTGCATGCATCAAGACAAGTGAAGCATCATAAGCCTCTATCAAACCATTATTATCAATGTCTCCATAGGTATATAACCCTCCCGGATAATAAATATATGACCTGATCATCAGATTGCCATCACTCACCGCCTGCCATTGACCACCCACTGTTATATAACTGTGACCTTCAGAACTGTTCGTATCTTTACCCAGAGCAGAAGAATTTGCCATCTCAAAAATGGTAATATAATAGCTGCCACTATCAAAGGTTACACTTTCCAGATTGCCTTCCGGGATCTCGACCGTATTCCAGCCGGCTGTTAAAACCCCACCGGTAACTACGAACTGAACAAGATATTGAGTTCCGGGCATGCCACCCACACCACTGTCGTCATATATTCTAATCACATACTGACCTGTGTTCAAAGTCTCAATAAAAAATCTTATATGGGTCAGTACGCAATTGCCATTATAATATTCCGGATCAAATCTCACTGCCATATACTGCGTAATCCCCACATTCACACCTTCTTCGGCTGAACCATCGTCATAACCCAGTTCCAGCATGTCTGTTCCCATTATAAAAACAGAAACTTCATTACTGTATTGCCCATCTATTCCGTCATACATGGCAGTAACCACATAATAATTCCAGGCTGCAACTAAAGGATCAGTGTCCACATAAACTGGATTCACATCAGGAGCTACTGTCCCGATAAATTCATAGTCTTCCCCGCTTAAATCCGATCGCCAAATATTATATCCTGTAATCGCACGGTCTCGACTGGCTCCGGCAAACAAAGGTAAACGACGTCCCCCGGCATCAATATAAGCATGAATATTCCAGTTATAATCAAGATCATAAGTGTACAATTCATTCCAGGCACCTGGTGAAGTTGCTATAAAATCACCTTTACCCTGTACGGCAGGTCCTGCATCAGTTCCTGCACTATGGGCTGTATCTGCATTTGTTACTTCGTAACCTATCCAGTATTCAGTCAAGCTCTCAATTGGTATCGAAGTATCCAGATCAATTGTATTCCAGCTATCCTCTACAGGAATATAAGGCTGGCTGAGCAGTACGTTTTGTGCCAGATAGCCATTCCAGATATGGACTATCATTTCATCAGGCATCTCACTGATATAGATCTCAAGTTGAGTAATCTCACCGCCAGTATAAGCCATCATATCCGCTGCATCAAACCGGGAGGCTGCATAGATTGTTCCACCATCTGTCAAACCTATGGCATCAGCATTAACTCCATCATCCCATTGTATCCAGCCTTCACTTCCACCTTCGATTATTGCATCCCAGCTCAGATTAACTTCTCCATCTATCGCTTCCGCTACCAGATTTTCCGGTCCAGGTCCCTGGAAAAATTCCTGCTGAATATAAAAATCATCTATCCGAAAACCGCCGGGTACAACTTCTTCAGTCATATTTGTATGCAAACCAAAACGGAACTGCACCATTCGACCCAGCAGCATTGATAAATCAGCATATTCCAGACCCCAACCTGATGTGAAGGTCTCCCACGTTTCAATTGAACCTGTGAAAACATAATTAGTTCCTTCCGGATCATTTAAAGGATTGGATATTGACGTCCAGGCACTCCAGCTCTCTCCCTCTACTTGTGAGCGTAATTCTACGTGAATATAGTCACAATCTGGAAATACTCCTGCATCAAGCATTGTCTCACAACTGACGTCCCAGGTAAGTTGACCTTCGTCTGGTAACTGGATTTCTGGCGAAACTATAAAATCACTCATAGCTGGTACATAAGTATTCGTTCCGTCATCAAAACAACCCATAGCATGAGTTGGACTTGGTGCCGCCGCTTCATCATAAACGTGCCAGAGATCTCCGGCTGTTTCTCCACCATAACCAGGCACCATCAAAGCATCTCCTGCTGCTCCATCTCCATCACTCTCAAACTGACCGGCATCTGTGTCTATCGTAATATTATCTACTCTAAATCCAAACATATTAGGATCGTCATACGTGTCATATGCAGGATCTGAGGCAAAAGCAAACCTGATCTTCACAGATTGACCTGCATAAGAGATAAGATCAAAAGTTGCTGCTGTCCAGGAATGGAATAAATCTGTTCCACCCCAACCAGGTATCCCCTCTCCTTCATTGAATTCATAACCAAAAGAATAAAAACTTGTAGCATTATAGACTGGTGTTCCAGCGATCACTTCCCAGGTAACTCCACCATCTGTAGAAATACGCACATTAGCTCCGTCCCAAGCATCATAAGGTGGACTCGGACCTGGATCTTCACAATTTAAATGAAGCATAAAATGTAGCTCCGGATCAGCGGATAAAGTTAATACTGGGGTATCAAGCACCAAATATCTGTGGCTTGTATATCCCCCCAGCTCTTCATCTCCCATCCACCAGGAATTACCTGAATATGCTCCCACTATGCTTAAATGCCATGCTTCATTCCAGTCGGTGGGTGCCGTCTCATCGTAATGCTCCCAATCGGTTGCTCCACTTTCGAAATCCTCTTCGTAAACTGTAATAATCTCGCGGTTACTACTGCTTTGATGGGTAATCACGTTTCCTGCTGCTGAGACCTCTTTTACGTCCTGATCTCCCCACAAAAACGCTACTACAAATAACAGAATTACAAATAATACTAGTCTTCTCATTTGAGTTCCCCCTTATTTATATCTCTTCTCATACAATTACTTTCTCAATCTAATAATCACTTTTCTATTTATATTTGTCAAGATTTTTGAAATTTTCTTCTGGTTTTTCTAAATCCTGAACGTTTTTTTACCGAAGTCCATCAACTGCGAATTCCATTGCCTGATGGTCAATTTCACCTTCCTGCTTTCATAATGTTATAGTTGGTACATTCAAAGCAACGCCCTACCAGTCGCACTCTAAACGACACAACAGAAAAATGTGGGGTCGTTTGGAGTGCAATATCCTTAGGTCTGGAAAAAGGCTGGGAGAAAGATTCGTTAAGTGAATAAAGACGATTCAATATATGGGTCAAGAAGATTCGTTATGTGGGTGAAAGAGGATAAAAATGAGATGTTGAAGTCGGGAGTAACTGATATCTGGGTATCAAAAATCAAAAGAGGAATTCATTTATATTTTAAAAACTGGGAAAAACGTAATTAAACTGCTTGACCTGAAATGCGGTAAAATACAAGTCTGGAAAAAAATAAATTTGGAGGAAGCAATGTCCAAGAAAGTACTCGTAGCTACGGTTAAGCCATTTGCAGCCGAAGCCGTAGATCAGATCAAGGCAGAATGCCAGAGAACAGGATATGAGTTTCAGCTACTGGAGAAATATCCTTTACAATCAGACCTGGTCAATGCTGTCAAAACCGTGGATGCGTTGATCGTCAGGTCAGACAAAATAACTGCAGAAGTAATTGGTAATGCAGACAGATTAAAGATCGTTGTGCGAGCCGGAGCTGGATATGATAATCTTGACCTGTCGGCTGCAACTGCCCGTAACATAGTCTGCATGAATACACCAGGTCAGAATTCGAATGCGGTTGCTGAGCTGGCATTGGGAATGATGGTCTATATGGCACGTTGGCAGTTTAATCCTAAAGCAGGCAGTGAATTATCTGGCAAGAAACTGGGGATACACGCATATGGAAATGTCGGGAAGCATGTTGCCCGTATCGCCAGAGGTTTCAATATGGAAATATATGCTTTTGATCCGTTTGTAGATGACGAAACTCTGAAAAATGACGGACTGATCCCGCTGCATACTGCCGAAGAACTTTATTCCACCTGTGATTACATCTCGCTGCACCTTCCCAAGACAGATGAAACCGTAAACTTTGTAAATCGTGATCTATTGCTAAAAATGCCAAAAAATGCGACACTGATCAATACAGCGCGTAAGGAAGTGGTCTGCCAGGAGGGTCTTGCTTTTGTACTAAAGGAAAGACCTGATTTAAAATATGCTTCGGATATCGCACCGGATAATGCTGCCGAACTCAAGCAGGAATTTCCTGAGCAAGTCTTCTTTACACCCAAAAAGATGGGTGCACAAACGCAGGAAGCTAATTTAAATGCAGGAGTTGCAGCTATTTCACAGATAATAGAATTTTTTAAAAATGGCAACACCAGATTTCAGGTAAATAAATAATCCAGTTTTATTATTTTTGTACTTGACATTAAATCGGGCAAATTGTTTAAAGCCCGTCAATGTTAGTTTGTGATCCTGAATAGCTCAGCGGTAGAGCGGGTGGCTGTTAACCACTAGGTCGGGGGTTCAAATCCCTCTTCAGGAGCCATATAAAAGGTCGTCTTTTGGCGACCTTTTTTTACTTTTACTTGACATCACGCCCAGCAAATTCAATTATTCCGCATGATGCTATAAATGGGATAAGAAAGGAAGAAACATGGATGTAGATTTAGTTAATTTTGTATTTTACTTTATAATCTATTTGTTTGTGGGATTTGTTTTCTTTTATTTTACTCTCTTCAAGAAAGCTGGTTCAAATATTGTGGGCACAATATGTGTTATTTTTGTTTTTATCAGCCTTGCAATTGGTTTCATATCGGCTTTGCACCTGGCAATATTAAATCTTTTTGTCCTGTTTCTTGGTTTCTGGTTTGCCTATATAATCATGAAAATGCATTATCAAGATAAAATGGAAGAGGAAAGAAAAAAGTCGTCACATGATATAGCTTACACTAAAAGAATAAAGAAGAAGCAGATAAAAAAAAATACAGAATAAACCGGAAGTCAGTCTATTCTGTATTTAAATCGCTATAAAATTATAATCCGGCTTTTTTAATCAGTTCTTCAATGCGATCAGTTTTTTCCCAGGTAAAATCCGGTAATTCTCTACCAAAGTGTCCATAAGCAGCAGTCTGTTTATATATCGGTCGTCTAAGCTGCAAATATTCAATAATACTTTTTGGTCGAAGGTCAAATAGCTCATTCACAATCCGGGCTAACTTCAGATCTTCGATTTTTCCGGTTCGGAAGGTATTTACCATGAGAGACACGGGTTTTGCCAAACCAATAGCATAAGCTATCTCAATTTCACATTCTGAGGCTAAACCGGCAGCTACAATGTTTTTGGCAATATGTCGCATCATATACGAGGCACTGCGATCCACTTTTGAGGGGTCTTTGCCAGAAAATGCACCCCCGCCATGACTCCCCTTTCCGCCATAAGTATCCACAATTATTTTACGTCCGGTTAACCCTGTATCCGCCTGAGGACCACCAACGACAAATCTGCCGGTAGGATTAGTGTAAATCTTTGTACAATTAGTTAAAAATTCTTCTGGTATGATTGGTCTAATAACTTTTTCCACCAGGTCGTCATGCAGTTTTTTTTGATCCACATCTGGCAGATGCTGTGTGGAAACTACAATTGATTCGCAGACATAGGGCATATTATAACGGTATTCAACCGTAACCTGAGTTTTTCCATCTGGGCGAAGATAATCTATAAAATTCTCCTTACGAACCAAAGCGAGGCGTTGCGCCAACAGATGAGCATAATAAATCGGCATGGGCATCAAGGTCTTTGTTTCATCGCAGGCATAACCAAACATCATCCCCTGATCACCGGCTCCCTGTTCATGCCCTTCGCTCTCATCAACTCCCATCTTGATGTCCGGCGATTGAGGATCAATACTGGTTATTATCCCGCAAGACTTATACCCGATGCCGGAATCAGCATCATGATAACCTATTTCTTTAAGGGTATCGCGTACAACACTGGGAATCTCCACGTAACAATCTGTGGTGATTTCACCGGCTACAAAAACCAGTCCGGTGGTTAAAAAAGTCTCACAGGCAACTCTGCCATTGGGATCATCTCGCAGGATCACATCCAGAATTGCATCCGATATCTGATCTGCCACTTTATCGGGATGCCCTTCAGTTACTGATTCTGAAGTAAAAAGTTGTTTAAAGCTCATAAAAATCCCCTTTATATTTTTTTTGTTTTATTATTGCAACATATATAGCCATGATATTTACCAGATAATATAATGATAATATTCCACAGACTGGATCATCTCCATCGGCATAAATAGTTTCACTGCAAACCTGAATGATTGGTAAAAGTACTTGTGGCAGCATTCTGCTCAGGCAGATCGTATTTCCGCTTCCCGATTTTAATCCTGCGTAGTCTTCCAGCTTTTTTTGCCAGTATGTAGCGATCACCTGAAAATCAGCTTCAGAATTTTTTATTTGCCAGTGATCTGCATCAAGCAATCGTACTGCCTGGTTTTTGGCAAAATTACTTTGCAAAGGGCATTGCCAGGCAATAGCACCTGCTTTTTGCATAATAAATGGGACAATTTTATTGATCAGCATGCCAGGATCATAGTTATAAGCATCATCCAGGAAACGGCATAGCAAACCAATAAAAATTCCCAATCCTTCATTAGCAGAAATATCCTTGATTGAATAATAAATTGTCTGCAGAAAGTCTCGATCCGGGTCTTTGTTAGCCAAAACTAATAAACCTTGAGCATCAGGAATACATTTTGCCTGATTCCAGTAATCGGGAATGATCAGCCAGCCTTTTTCATCAGTCCATTTGACAGGAATTTCATCCAGCCCGATAATATTTATTTTAACTCTGTAAATCTCCTGGAGAAGCTGGATAAGCAGGGTGTTTTCACCTCCCCCTGTCCAGATATGTATTTTTTTTTGATTGGAAATTATATTACTGAATTTTAACCTGATTTGATTGCCTTGCAATATCTGTTCGGGAAAATGGATCGCCTTGTGATAAACTTTCTCCCATCCTAATATCCTTAAATGTTCATCATTATCTAATATATCCTGATATTTATGCAAATTCACTTCCTGTTATTTTATTAATGATTCCGAATATTTCTTACACTCTTTTGTGTCAAGTTTGAGAATTGTTTTTTTTATCTCGCCATAATTAGCCGCTGTGGTGGATAGTTCATCCACTCCTAATCCTATTAGCAATTTTGTATATTTCTCTTGCGATGCCATCTCACCGCATACTGCTACCTTGATTCCTACCTGATGAGCCGACCGGCAGACTTCGCTGATCAAATACAAAACACCTGGATCCATTTCGTTATAATATTCCGCCACCAGATCATTATTGCGGTCAACTGCCAACGTATATTGCACCAGATCATTAGTTCCAATACTCAGAAAATCGCATTCGGCAGCTATTTCACGTGATCTGATTGCGGCAGAAGGGATTTCGATCATTGTTCCGATTTCAATGTCAGGCTTAAATTCCCTGCCTTCAGCTTCTAAATCAGTAATGCAGTCTTTGATGATTTTTCTTGCTTTAATGATCTCAGACACATTTGCCACCATGGGGAACATGATCTTGACATTTCCGAATACAGCAGCCCGTAGAATTGCATTGATTTGAGCTTTAAACAGCTTCAGGAATTTGAATGAAAGTCGGATACCTCGTAAACCCAGGTTAGGATTTGCTTCTTTTTCACAAACACTCTCAGCTATTTTATCGCCACCCAGGTCTATCGTTCTGATAATCACCGGTCGCGGAGATAATTTCTCTGCCACTCGCTTATAAATTCCAAACTGCTCTTCTTCATCAGGTAGATCCTGCCTGTCCAAATACAAAAACTCCGTCCGGAAAAGACCAATACCATCTATGTTCAATTTTTCCAGGGCAGTCAATTCTTCAGGTATTTCTATATTACAGTATAATGGTATTCTTTTTCCGTCTTTTGTTTTGGACTCAATCCTGGACAACCAGGTCAATTCTTGCAGGTTCTGCTCTTGTTTTATCAATTTTTTTCGATATTCTTTGCTTGTCTCAGCATCCGGCAACAAGATTACATCTCCGGTATATCCATCTAAGATTAACTCTCCGGAACACACCTCATTGACATCCATGTTTATCTCAGCTATATAAGGCAACATCAGCGATCTTGCCAGGATCGCAGTATGAGACTTTTTACTGCCATGAATGGAAAGCAAGCCAACTGCCTGCTGCTTGTAAGCATCAAGCACCTGTGAAGGCGTAATCTCCTTGGCTACCAGTATTCGCTTTTTCCAGCTTTCCTGATTAGTATCTGTCTTTAACAGCTTTTTCATCATTCGATTGGTTACATCCTGATAATCAAGAATACGAGCGGAGATATATTCATCACCCATTTGAGAAAACAGTTTCTTTATTGACTGAAGATTTAATTCCAGTGCCCGTTCGAGAGTAACAAGTTCATCATTGAGAATTCTTCTGATATTTGCCAGCATTTCAGGGTCTTTCAGAATCATTTTATGCACGCTCAATATCTCGCTCTCGCTTTTATTTCCCGCTAATTCTTTCATAACCCGGTCAATATCTTGAATCGTGGCTATAATTACTTTTTCCAATCGCTTAATTTCAAATTGTACTTCACTTTTGGTTATTGACTTGCCTGGAGTAGTGAATTCAACATCAACGCATAATGATTTCCCCATGGCAATGCCTCGCGAAACTGATATGCCCTTTAGCCTTTTCATTCTTTCTCACTAAAGCCGCTGATAAATAGTTCTTCAACCTCTTTTATCAGCTCTTCTTCGTCTATACCGTCTGCTATCAGGTCCAATTCAGTTCCATAGGCTGCAGCTAAGGTCAGCACGCCGAGTAAACTTTTTCCATTCACAACGATTTCTTCTTTTCTGATTTTAAAATCCGATCTGAACTGGGTAGCTTTTTTTACCAAAATGGTAGATGGACGTGCATGCAAGCCATATTCATTGCTAACTCTAATCCTCTTTACTATCAATACTTTGCTCCATTTCTTTATTCGCCTGGGACGTCTGCATTATCGTGCGATTCAGTTTCCGCGTATATTCCTCGGCTGCGTTGTATCCAAATGTCTTTAAACTGTGATTCATGGCTATCACTTCCATGATCACGGATAGATTTTTCCCTGATGTAACCGGCAAATAGATAATCGGAAATTTCACACCCATCATCTCAGTTTTCTCATCCTTCAATCCCAGACGTTGATAACTCTCCATATCATCCCACTTCATTAGCTCTACTTGAATATCCACTTCCTTTGTTTTGCGAACTCCATGAATACCATACATCTTCTCAATATCTACCAGCCCTATTCCTCTGATTTCCATAGTGTAGAAATTTTCATACCTTGGCTGACCGACAAGCCTGCCGTCAAGACATCGCAGTGTCACAAAATCATCGCAGATCATCCGATGTCCCCGATCAACCAAGTCAAGAGCACACTCGCTTTTGCCTATCCCACTCGATCCCGTGATCAGCATTCCCACACCAAATACCTCTACAAGCACTCCATGTATGGAAATCTGTTCAGCAAAAGTGGTATCCAGATGCTTCATCAGATCATTATAAAAACGATTTGTGCTCAGATGAGAAACAAATACCGGTATCTGATATTCTTCAGCCAGAAATATCAAGGCTCGCGGTGCAGATAATCCCTTGGTTATAACTATGCAGGGCAGGTCATAGACCACAAGTTCTTTTAACCTTTCAAAAAGGTCATTCTCTTCCAGACTTTGAAGATAGCTGATCTCTGTCTCACCCATAATCTGGATCCGGTCTGACGAAAACCTATCATAATATCCTGCTAAGGCTAAACCGGGACGGTTAAGAAACGGTGTTTTAATTGACTTGTTTAAAGTCTTTTCATGCGTTAATAGACTTAATTTTAAGTCCTGCTGTTTTTCTATATAAAACTGCTTTACTGGATATTTCCTTTTTGTTTTCATCTTGATCCCATTATTCAGAGGCTCCTGCTAAGAGCCTCTGTTAAATTTAAATTATTGCGCAGTGGCAAATAACTTGTAATGTAATTCATCTTTCTTGACCAAAACTGATAGCTGGTCTGTCTCCATGTCTTTGAATATGACAAAAAATTCATTCCCTAATTCGATTTTATCAATTGCCTCATTAATTGTCATGACTTCCGGTGGAATACGCTTGATATTCACTCGCATTCGATCCCCAGCCTTCTCAATCAAGTTGGCATATACATATTCAGTGTTTTTCTTTAATCCTTTTTTCTGATGATCCGACCACTTATCCTTTAACTTCTTGACCTGTGTTTCCATCTTTTCGATAGACATATCTATTGCCAGATACATATCGTTATCTTGGGCTTCCGACCGGAAATCGTGTCGTGGCGCACGTAGTATCATCTCCACTATGCTTAAACCATTCTCCAGCGCTAAAATGAAATGGATATTCATAATTTGATCAAAATAGCGGTCTAATCTCTCTGCATTTAACTCGATATGATCTCGGATAGCATGTGTTAGATCAAAGTGACGAGCAGTAATCGTGATTTGCATAATTTACTCCTTCTGTCCTTATTTTTGATTTGCTTGAGTAACAACTATTGCCTTTTACCTCCTTCATATTAAAGTATAATTTATTTTCCCTGACTGGCTCATTTTTCTCTGCAAAAATCACATTTTATTGATTGCCAGTCCTTCAGCATCTTCTATCGCTTCTCCAATTGACTCAGATAAGGTGGGATGAGCGAACACCAGACTCTGCAACTTCCTGACATCTGCTTTAAGATTTATCAGGATGCTGCCATCTGCTATCAATTCTGTTGCCTCCGGTCCGATTATATGCACTCCCCTGAGTATTCCGCTCTTCTTCTCTATCACTACCTTTACAAATCCTTCAGTACTCCCGGAAGCAATGGCTTTGCCATTTGCTGAAAACATGAATTTCCCTGTTATTACCTCTCCATACTTTTTAATGGCATCCTGCTCCGTTAGCCCCACCGAACCAATACTCGGATTTGTGAATGTGCAACGTGGAATACTTTCATAATCAAGTTTTACCACTTCCTTCTTTTCTCCTCTTATCTCATTTTTGATAATCTCAGCCACCAGCAACGCCTGTTTGCTCGCCGCATGGGCAAGCATCAGTTTTCCGGTCAAATCTCCTACCGCAAATATATTCTCTAAATTAGTACGCATTTCATGATTGATGGTTACAAAATCTCTTTCCCGTTCCAGTCTCATGCCTTTAAATTGAATATTGCACACAGGTTGTCTGCCCACACTCATTAATACCTTTTCTACCTGAACCTGCGAGCCATCGGACAAATGCAATATTACTGCGTTATCCTGTTTTTCTATCTTTTCCACTTTTGTCTTTGTGTGCACTTTCATCTTTCTCTTTTTCATTATCATCAGCAGTCTTTTACTAATTTCGGCATCTTCCTGCGATACCAGATCAGGCAAAAATTCAATAATCTCCACTTTTACACCTAATTGCTGATAAATACTGGCAAATTCACACCCAATCACTCCGCCACCAATCACTGCCAGACTTTCCGGTAATTCCGTTATCCCCAGTATATCGCGGGAAGATAGTATCTGCCTGCCATCAAAACTTATACCACCAATTTCTTTTGGTTTAGAGCCCGTTGCCAGTATGATGTAATCGCAATGATATTCTTCATCTCCTGCCCGAATGATATATTCACCTTCTCCCCGTTGGATTTCCCTAACTTCCTCTTTTATCAGAGGAATTTCTCGCTTCTTATAGAGAAATTCTATTCCTGAAACCAGTCTTTCTACTACCTCTTTTTTAAAATTGTCCGCTGCCCGATAATCCACTTTTGTGTCTGAGATAAAAATCCCGATTTGTTCCCTTTCTTTCACCTCAGAATACAGGTCTGCTATTTTAACCAGAGCTTTGGTCGGAATGCAGCCCCAATTAAGGCACACTCCTCCCAGCCGTTCCTTTTCAAATACCACTACATTTATTCCATATTGCTGCAATCTTATTCCTGCCACATATCCACCGGGACCACCCCCGATTATAGCTACTATATATTTCTTCAATCTTTTCTCCTCAAATGACTATTTAATATTCCCATTCGTTTTCTGTATTTAGCTACCACGCGACGAGATACGGTCAAACCCTCCTCCCGTAATTTATTTGCTAAGTCGAGATCACTGATCGGGTTCAAAGAGTCCTCTCCGTCAATATATTCCCTGATCCTCGCTTCCACACTGTGACGGGATATTGAATTGTAATTCTCATCCTTACCTGCTTTGCTGGTGAAAAAATCTTTCAAACACATCATTCCAAATGGAGTCTCGGCATATTTGCTGCGAACAACTCGCGATATCGTTGATTCATTCACTGATAATTCATTGGCAATCACTGAATAAGTTAAGGGACGCAATGTTCCATTCTCTTCATAGAAAAATTCCGGCTGATGTTTGATGATCGCCCTTACAACATTTTCCAGTGTCCGTCCTCGCAGGTAAATACTCTTGAGAATAAATTTGGCTGCATTGATTTTATCTCTCACAAATTCCGTCGCTTTTCGATCTTCTTTGACCATATTTAATATCTTTAGATAATTGCGACTTAAATGTACCCTTGGAAATGAATAGTCATTAGAGATTATCTCGAATCTGTCTCCTATCCGCTTGATGACCACATCAGGAGTAACATAATCAGGAATCGATGCCAGGACTCGTAACCCAGGCTTGGGATCAAGATGCGAAATTACCTCTTTCCAATTTAACACAGTCCGTTCCATGACTCTGTATTTCACACTTATTTTTCTATATCTCTTGTGGATCAAATCATCGAAGTCTTCTTCTAATAATTGAAATAATATCTGGTAATACTCCTCGTCTTTTTCCAGTTGAATCTGCAAACACTCAGTAATATTTCGTGCTGTAATTCCTTTCGGGCTCATGTTCAAGATCAGTAAATGTATCTCATCAGCCCGTGTATTGGAAATCCCATATTCAGTAGCGAGTTCATATATATCCAGTTCCGGTGGCAAATAACCATGAGCATTCACACTTTCAATTAATTCTTCGGCATAGTCATTCTCTAATTCGTTGAAGTCAAATTCCTGAAGTTGATCCAGATATTCTTCCTTCTCTCCCACAACAGTAATCATGTTTCGGTTCGATTCGTACCGCTTCTCAAAATCAAGATCCTCGTCATTTCGTAGTTTTTGGTATTGCTGTCCCGTAAATTCCTGCCAGGAATCCAATACTTCACTCAATTCCTTGGTCTCCTCCATTAATTCCCGCATCTCTGCATCTTCTTCGCTTTCCTCTGATCCTTCTCCGGTTTCTGCTTGTTCCGACTCATTATTTATATCATTATCTTCCTCTGGCTCCTCTTCTACTAGTTCCAACATGGGATTCTTCTGTAGTTCCTGTGTTAAAAATGTCTCCAATTCAATGATCGGTGCTGCCAGTATCTCCAAAGACTGCAACATCTTGGGCTTTATCAGTAAGGTTTGGGTTTGTCTCTGGGAGAGACTCTGATTAATTCTTATTTTATTCATTACGTCTGCTCAAATGGATTGATGAATTTATCACCCAGATATACTTTTCTTGCCTTCTCATCATTTACTAATTCCTGTGAAGTCCCCGAAAACAATATCTCCCCCTGATAAATTATGTATGCCCTTTCTGTAATCTTCAAGGTCTCCAACACATTATGATCAGTAATAAATACTCCGATTTTCATTTCTTTCAATTTCCTGATGATATCCTGGATATCCGCTACTGCCATCGGATCCACACCTGCAAAAGGTTCATCCATCAACATAAAGGAGGGGGATGTCACCAGAGAACGGGTAATTTCCAGCTTTCGCCTTTCTCCGCCGGATAAAGTGTATGCCTTCTGCTTCGCTAACCCTGTCAAATTCAATTCTCCCAAATGATACTCCAATCGTTCCCGCCTCTCTTTTTTTGTAATAGGCAGGGTCTCTAGAATCGCCAGGATATTCTGTTCCACTGTCAGTTTATGAAATATGGACGGATCTTGCGCCAAATACCCAATTCCTAACTGGGCACGCTTATACATCGGTAAACGTGATATATTTTTCTCGTTAAAAAGGACTGCTCCAGAATTAGCTTTGATCAAACCCAGGATCATATAAAATGTAGTTGATTTACCCGCTCCATTCGGTCCCAGAATCCCTACAATTTCTCCCTGGTTGATCGAGATGCTAACCTCGTTTACTACCTTTCTTTTTCCATATATTTTTACTAAATCTTTCGTCTCTATCCTGTTCATTCTGTTTGAAAATTATATCTTTTTGATTTATTTGTCAATCTTTTTTACGGTTTGGATAAAAAATTGCTTACTTTCCACCACTTTCGATCTCAAAGTTGTATTTGCCCTCTATACCAGTACTCAATCCTATCTGCTCAATGTAACCTTCTGCATCCATATACATTATAAGTTTCTCTCCCTTTGCTTCGTTACAGAGATAATCCTGCCTTTGCCTACGGTCACGCTGCTGTACATAAAAACTCTCTATATTACGGTAAGCCCGGCACTCCTGTATCAAGCCTTCATCAAAATAAAATTCCATTTCTTCTGATGTTACCCAGTTCTCTTTTTCTCCGTTCTCTTTTACTTTGTAATCTACCCGGCAGGAATCTGCCAGTTGAGCATGATCCATTTTATTCTCTCGAAAAAATAAGGTCACTTCGCTGGCTTTCGCATCAAAAAGATCGGAGAACAATTCCGGCTCTCCCCGGTATGTAGCTTTCTCCTCCTCAGAATAGTAGATCAAAAAATCACTCGTCAGGTAATAATCCCGCAAAAATGTCTCCACATCAAAGATAGCCACAATTTTCTTATAATCATCATAATATTCTATTTTCTGGGACTTAATCAAAATACTATCCGATTGAGTCATCTGCAGTTCCGGTTTCTCTCGCAAATAACCGAATCCCTTATCAGAATTATACGTCATATATCCGCATTTTCCCATTACATTTTCCCGCGAATCATATACCCTAACATCTTCCCAGGCTTGAAAATCCCTACTCTCTCGCAGATATTCTACTCGTCTTGCCTTAAAAGTCCGCCAACTGCTGTCCCTGTGTGTTTCCAGAAATTCCACGTCCCCTTCCAGTTCCAGCTTCTCTATTGATCTAAAATAACTTACCCGCTCGGAAGTTAATTTTAAAGTATCTTCATATACTTGAACATTACCTGTCATCCTTACTATCTTTTCGCGCTCATACAAAAACGCCTGGTCTGCATAAAATTCCGTGTCTCCATAAAAAAAATGTACAGCTCCTATCAGTTCGCTTATATAAGCTCCATTGAACTTCTTTGCCTTCAAACTGTCAGCATGCACAAGACGATAGGGTCGCAAATTCTCTGCTTTATCACTCCCTAATACTGGCAATATAATTAATAACATCAGGAACAATATTATTTTCCGGCTGATTGTCACCATTCAACTGATCCGTTTTTAATTGTCCCTTCCGCTGAGACTTTGATTATCTCTATATTATTCAATTCCAGGTCTGTTATCATCCGCTCTCCCCAAAGTGTATCATCACCTCTCAATAACTTCACTCCATTTTCCGCTAACACTTCATCGCTGTCTCTGTTCCAGGTAAGTTTAGGCGTCTCCAGCCTGCCGTTGGCGCTGATCACCACCACATTTCCAGTGCAGATCACTTCATTCTTTGTCTCGTCAATATTCGCCTTTTCGCAGGTTAAGGTCGATTTCAATTCTCCCTGCTCATCAAAATTCTTTAAATATAGACTATCTATAAATGTCTCTTTCCTTTTGTAATAACGGTCTATATGACGAGCATACATCTCCATGGTTATTATCTCGCCTTCCAGCGTCACTATCTTTACAGCGTCACTCTGCTCATCCGGGATATCTTTTGAGCCACTGTCCTGACTCAGGTTGATTTCATCTTCACAGCCGGATATTAATACCAGAAATAAACTAATTAATAAGATTTTCCAGATGTTCGATAAACTTCTCAAGTACATCTTGATATCTCCCCTGGTGCTTTAATATATATTCCACAAATTCCCGGATTGCTCCCCTGCC
>CAZAHZ010000042.1:9890-15988 GCA_964485055.1 uncultured Candidatus Cloacimonadota bacterium | reverse complement strand
GCCAGGGGTTAAACCTCCATCGTTATAATTAGCGGGAATGCAGGATGAATATGTGGGAAGCAGCATTGTCTCGGATAATGGCTTTCATAGCTTGAGAATAATTGATACCGGGGGAAATATTGCTGTCACTACAATTCAGTTAGACTTGAGCAGATAGCACAGGCTATTTCAGATAGATGAGTTTTTTAGTTTCCTGCCGGCTCTCTGATCTGTAATTCAGCAGGTATATTCCTCCTGCATATTTTCCAGCATCCCAGATAACTTGATGATGACCTGATCCCTGAAGTTTATCAACCAAAGTTTCTACTTTTTGTCCTTTAATATTGTAGATTGATATATTAACTTCAACTTCTTTATCCAGATAGTAATCAATAGCAGTTTCCGGATTAAAGGGATTGGGATATACACTCAGATTTTGAGAATGTATTGTATTCTCATCATTATTTTCTTCAGGTCCACCGGTCATAATTGCCCGGATCATGATATTTCCTTCCGTATATTCCTGCAATTCTTCGAGATTGTTACCCGTATAACTGTGACCGAAGCTGTCCGTATCTACCCCTATAGCGGATAAATGAGCCATCTCAAAGATCGTAATATAAAAGCTGCCTTCAGTGAAATGGAGATTCTCCCAATTTTCTTCCGGTATATTTATTATATTCCAGCCATACACCAGATCACCCGGAGTAACATTAAATTGAGCTAACTGCTCTGCCGGCACACCATTTTCTTCGTCATAAATTCTCAAGACAAACTGACCAGAATTCCATGTTTCTATATATAGAGTCAGATGATACAGCATTCTTTCTGTGGGATATGAATGGCTGAATTTCACTCCCATATAATTGGCAATTCCCACATTCAGTCCCATTTCACAGGTTCCATCATCATAACCCAGATCCAGATCATCTTCCGAGATCAGAAAAGCAGAAGCTTCATTACTTTGTTCGCCATCATCTCCATCAAATATTCCTGTAACCACGTAATAATTCCAGTAATTATCGGGATCAAAATCAATAAAAAATGGTTCATCCATCGGGTCGATAGTTCCAAGCAGTTCATAATCTTCTCCGCTGATATCACTCCGCCAGATATTGTACCCCGTAAAATCCCTTTCATTTTCTAAAGCATCCCAGTTTAATTCCACCTGCATAAAGTCATTAACTTCTGCGGTCAGATTTTCAGGGGGTGGTCCAGCAAAATACTCTTCAAATATATAGAAATCATCCAGCATAATTCCACCCGGCACAGGTTCAATGGAATCATTACTGTGCAGTCCGAAACGTATTCTGATATTTTTTCCGGCATATTCTGAGATATTAGAACTTTCGGGCCAGGTTTCACTGAATAGTGTCCATTCAGGGTAATCGTTGTCCCACATCCAAGTAGCCCAATAAGAAATATGGCTCCAGTATGACCATGCTTCACCGGGTATTTGTGTTTGTATTTGTACTATCAAGTAATCACTTTCAGGAAAGATAGTATTCTGCTCAAGCAGCATCTTGAAATTAACATCCCAGCGATATATGCCACCTTCCGGAAGAAATATTACCGGTGAGATAATATAATCCAGCATTCCGGGTATATAAGTACCGGAGCTATCTGCAAAGCAGCCTATTGCATGATCAGGACTGGGAGCGGAAGTGTCTTCATAAATATGCCAGAGGTCTCCTGTAATATAATTTCCATAGCCTGGCTGCATTTGCTCATCGCCGGAAGCACCGTCACCGTCGGATAAAAAAATACCGTCTATTGTATCAACCTCAATATTATCTATCCTTATTCCAAACATATCAGGATCATCAAGAGTGTTATAGACAACATCTGAAGCAAAAGCAAAGCGGAGCATTACACTTTCACCAGCATATTCAGAAAGATCAAAATTTGCTTCTGTCCAGTTAACCCATTCCGTGGTACTCGCCCAGCCGGGGATGTCCTGACCTTCATCAAATATATAGCCAAAAGAATACAAACTCGTACAGTTATATGCCGGTTCCCCTTCCAATACTGACCAGGTTTCGCCCTCATCTAAAGATATTCTGATATTTGCTCCGTCCCAGCCGTCAAACTCAAGATTGTTTCCAGTTGAGTCCTCACAGCACATACTGAACATAAATCGCAATTCGGGACTATCTTCTGCCAGGATAAATTCTGGTGTGTCCAGAACAAGATAGCGGTTATCAATATATCCTCCCAGTTCTTCATCTCCCATCCACCAGGAATTGCCGGAATATGCACCTGCATCACTCAAATGCCAGAATTCATTCCAGTCAGAAACACCGGTAGCATCATAGTGTTCCAAGTCTTCTGCTCCATCTTCAAAGTCTTCTGAATATAGCGGAATCCAGTCTCGGTTATTTATAGTAAGTATTTCACTTCTTATGGGAATAGTCATAGAAATAATGATTATTATAATTGCTAAAAATTTCATTTTTCCCCCTTTAGTCAGAAAACACTGAGCATACCAATCTAATGCAAATTCAAAACTATATTATCAGAAATGATTTGTCAACAGGATTTTCATTATATGTCCAGTAACAGGTTGTCAGCATAGGATTATAAGTTGAAGAGAATAAAAAAAGGGCAGACACAATCATGCCTGCCCCATCAATTCACGAGTCACGAATCGCTATTCACGACTCACTATTTCAGGAGGACAGCTTTTTTGGTTTCCTGCAATTCATCGCCAGTGAATTTGATCAGGTAAATACCGCTTTTCAATCCTGAAGCATCCCATTGCAGCCAATAATTTCCCCTATTTTGTGCTTTATTAATCAGTACATCGACTTTTTGTCCCTTGATATTAAATACTTCAATCTTCACATTCTCAAATTTGGTTATCTCATATTCAATAGTGGTCTCAGGATTAAAGGGATTGGGGTAGATCTTTTTTACTGATGAAATAGCGGGGGTATCATCACATAGATCAGCATCATTTTCGTTCTGCAACTGGTCGAAATAGTATGCTCCCATATCAGCAATTGTATTATCAGGATCATACCCTGATTCCGGGTTACCGGAATCTATACAGGGTGATCTGGTGAGATCAGGTACTGGAAAGTTTAACCAGGTGAGATGGAAATCATTATTTGAGGAATCCGCAAATAGCGGGTCTGCATCAATATTTCCTATACCTGTAAAATTACCCTCAATATTTGAATAATTCACTATCTCGGTACCCGTGCCTGTTAGACTGACAATCTCATCGGGGGTATTATCCCAGAAGATACAATTCAGGATTGTGATATCTTCATCATCATAATGACATAGACCTCCTCCTTGGTCAGTAGCAGTGTTTTCAGAAATAGTGCAGTTTATAATCAAAGGATTAGAATCTTTATAACTATATAAACCACCACCTCTATTAGCTGTATTGTGAGTTATGGTGTTTTTTTGGAGAACAGGAGCAGAGTTTTCCATAAATATTCCACCACCATGATAAGTGTTTCCATGTATGAGCATTAAATTACTAATGGTAGATTCGCTGACATTAAGTATTGATAAAACGCTGGTCTGCATCTCAGCATCCAGCACGGTATTTCCGCTTTCTGATCCATAAATGGACACGTAATTTGATCTATGTTCGAGGGGAAAGGTTTCTCCAGTTTCAGAAGAACTGTAAACACCTTCTTCAATGAAAATTGTGTGCGGATTTTCATTATCAGCATATATTCTGTTCAAGGCATATTGAATTGTCTGCAATGGGTCATCAGGAGTGAGACCAGAATTTGAATCATCACCCCAGGTGGCAACATAGAGATCGGCATTAACCAGATTTCCGGAATATCCATGCAGGATACTGAAATTGATATCTTCGCAGGGGTATGCCTGGGTATCACTGGGGTACATGACCGTAAAGGTATCCACAACAACATCTACTTCACCAATATATTCAAAATACAGATCATTACCAACTTCTTCTTGAGATAAATTGGAGAAGATATTACATCTGAACTCTCCGTCAAACTCAATATCATCTCCTTCCCAATAAATACCACCGCCCCGGGTTGCCTGATTGTCTCGTATCGTAACATTGGAAAGAGAAATACTGCAAGGATATCCGAAACCATTTGCTATTCCGCCGCCATTGTCCGCAGTATTTCCACAGATCAGCACATTTGTCAAAATAGGATTGGAATTGCTTTCTTCGCAATATATGCCGCCACCGCGTTCATCTGCATGATTATTAGAAAGAATAATATTATTAAAACTCGGACTACTGTAAGCACCACAATATATTCCTCCACCATCTATGGCATTGCCGTTCATAATGGTCAGATTTTCTATCTCTATATTACTATATTCATAAGGACAGTGTAAAACCCGGGTCAATTCTTCGGCATCAAGAATAGTCAGATCAGTATTCTCACCTTGAATTATCACATATTCTTTGCATAATACCGGCATGATCTCTTCTGTGAGAGAATATGAATATGTGCCATTAGCTAAATGTATCGTGTGGGAATTATCTTCATCTGCCTCAATTTTCAGAAGAGCAAAATATAGTGATAATAAAGGTTCTTCAGGTACTAATCCACTATTAATATTAGAGCCATCCGGGCTAACAAATAAGTCTTCATTAACCGGTTCCATTATGGCATTATCGATATTAAAGATGAAATTACCGGCAGGATAGGCATAATAATCCGTAGGGTTCATCACTGTAAAAGTATTCACAAAAACTTCAATATTGGTAGATGCAGAATCAAAATAGATATCAGTTCCCCAGGGAGCATTATTTAAATAAATATTACAGGGAAATTCCTCGTGAAAAATCAGAGTTGAACTACCATAGCATAAAATCCCACCTCCACACCACCTTTCGGCAATATTTCTGGTAATTGCAACATTATTCAAGTCGGGATAGGAGTCGTACCAGCAACTCAATCCACCACCACATGTTTGAGCTGAATTTTCGGTAATGATCACATCGCTAATTAACGGAGAGGCATTTTCGCAATATATTCCACCACCCGAATACCTTGCTCTATTATTTCTAATTATCAAATTTTGTAAACTCGGATTTGCATCCATAATACAGATGCCTCCACCACTAAACGCTTCAGACCAGTTTGTAGAATAGCCATTGGTAATCACAAATCCACATAAAACAGCATCATTCTCCTCATTGTTTTGGAATTTTACTACACTTCCATTATCATTCCCATCTATTACGGTCTGTTCGATATAGACAGGGTCTTGAGTTGTTAAATATAAAGAACCAATTACGATGTTCATGCCACGGTAATCCAAGTTCTCAGTATAAATACCCGGTTGAACAAGAATTGTGTCAAAATCTACCGTTGCATATATTCCCATCTGAATGGTTGGCTGGTCAGCCGGAATGTTGATTACAGTCGGATACAGATTTATGAAACTGAATAAAATCAAACCAACAACAAAAAAAATAGCTTTCCTCATTATTTTCCTCCTTATCCCTCACTCAATGCACCCTTATATTCTTAATAGCCCAATTTTCTCTATAATTAATTAGATTACTCATACAGCGTAATACAACTCTGATATCTAATCAAATATTCATCATTACCTTTTTCCCTGTCAAGGTAAATTGATTCTGGGTTTCCCTGAATTAGAGACTGTTCAATTTTCAATAGTTAAACTTGCGAAGGCATACTCAGCATTTCAGATAAATATTTCACGAAAATAAAAACGGGGCAGACATAAATGCCTGCCCCGTTGATCAATAAGATCTGAGTATGTAACTCAAATTATTTCATTAATACCATTTTGTTTGTGATAGAATAATCACCTGACTGCAGACGGTAGAAATACATACCGCTGGCGACATTTGCACCATTACTTGTGGTGCCATCCCAGGTGATACTATGAGTTCCGGCAGATAATTCGTCCTGGACTAAGGTTGCGATCTTTTGTCCAGCGATATTATAAATATTCAAAGTTGTATATCCAGCTTCAGTTAAGCCAAAGCTGATTGTTGTCTCAGGATTGAAAGGATTTGGATAATTGCTCAACGTAACTGCCGCAGGTGTAACCTGATCTTCAGGTGCACCAGTTGTAGCCTCAGGAATGATCACAAAATCTGCTGTGCCTGTCGTTGTTACATTTATTGCTTCCGT
>CAZAHZ010000042.1:0-9880 GCA_964485055.1 uncultured Candidatus Cloacimonadota bacterium | reverse complement strand
AAGTACTTTGGTTGCTAAACCTGTGAGATTACCCGAAGGCAGACCATTCACCAGGTAATAACCCTCACTGTTCGTGACAGCATAACTGAGAACAACTTCCGCTTCATCCAGGATCACTACATTGGCATTGGCTACCGGCTGATTATTGTGATCATACACATAGCCATCCACTTGGTAAACACCATTGCTTTCCGGCAGGATCAATTCAAAATCTATTCCGGTTACATATCCGATCGCACTTACGAACTCAGCATCCTGAAAATCAATGACTCCCGGATAATAAGTCGGCACGCTGGCAAATTCATAAGCCAGGATATAATAATCGCCTTCTGGCAGGTTATTGAGTATATAATTTCCAAACATATCAGTTACGCAGGCAGCTTCCCAGTGATTGCCACCACCGGATACAGCAGCTACCAGAACCGGATTTTCAGGGATACCACCCTCAACTGTGATAGTTCCGGAAATGTGGTTATCATAATTTTCCGGTAATGCCAAATCAAAGTCTATGCCACTTATATCTTCTGAGATCGTTACCACATCAGCGCTGGCTGGGGTTTGCTTGTGATCGTAATACTGTCTCATAAAATCCTGTGAATTTGGTGATCCGTATTCAGCTACAAAAATATAGTCTCCCTGAGGCACTTCTAGGATATAATTTCCCAATTCATCTGTGATGCTTTCTGCTACTGCCCAATGATTGCAGCCCGTTCCCGGTATCATTGCCCTTACTACAGCTTCTGCTATCGGAACATTATTTACGAAGTTCATTACTGTTCCCGAGACTGTATAGAAAACCAGAGGGATTAAAGTCATATCGGCAACTACTTCTTCGTCTTCACTAATTTCGATCACTGTTGCCTCTTCCGGATTGGAAGCACCATCATAAAAACTCATCAGATAACCTTCAGCTTCTCCGGTTAAAATATATTCTCCTTCTTCCACATTGGAGATTACATAAAGGCCTGTCTCATCAGAATTCACTTCATAATGATTCCACCAACCTCCACCAGGATTACCACCACCTATTGACGCCAGATGTAAAAATGCTCCGGCAATAACATCACCGCTTTCAGCATCGTAAACCATTCCGCTGACACTGCCGCTACCCGGCAGTTCAATTGGAATCAATTCAAAATCAAAGACAATGTTATCATAAATATCTATGGTGATATTATATGGTTCATAAAGGTTCCAGCCATTGGTGAAAGCCATTAATTGATAAGTGCCTTCAAACAAACCAGTAAATTCATAATAACCGTCTTCATTGGTTTCTGCAAAATTATGATGACCCTGCTCTCCCATTAATTGGACATGTACTTCAGGGATTACATCTCCTGTCTCTGCATCAGTTACTGTGCCACTCAGTACATAATCTCCAACAGGAATAGGTTCCAGAATTATTTCCAGGAAAACGTCACCATCTATCTCTACTATCTCATTGAATTGCTCGTAACCTTCCATTCCGGCTATCACATGATAATGTCCAACCGGTACTTCCTCGAATATAAAATATCCTTCTTCTCCGGATACGGTCTCATAAGTTTCCCAGTTACGCTGAATATATATTTCCACTCCTGAAATGAATTCATTTGTTTCCAGATCTATCACCTGACCACTCAAAGAACCTGTATCTCCCGGATTTTCACCAATCACTATATCATAGGACATATTTTCCAGGATTTCCACTTCCGCAGTATAGAGGACTATTCCCTGCATTCCCATCACGTTCAACTCATATTCCCCCGGAAAGATCCCCATGATCTCATAATAACCGGTTTCATCGCTGAAGCCCATTAACATCCCACCCGGCACGTTCTCTCCCCATAAATGAACAACCAGTCCAGCTAAGGGATCTCCGCTTTCTTCTTCCGTGATTGTACCTGAAAGTGTCAGCTCTCCTGCTACATATGCCTGCATCTGGATATCGAATATTGTATCTTCCTGTATCTCCAGTTCTGCCTGAAAGTGCATGTAGTTCAGATCTTCCGAAACCGCTGTCAGATTATATTCTCCTGCAAAAAGCCCTTCCATCAGATAATTGCCGTCTTCTCCCGAAACTGCTTCATAATGCATTCCCTGTCCTGCATGGACATTTATTATTATTCCTGGTAAGACATCACCAGTCTCTGCATCCGTTACCACTCCAGATAAACTGAGTTCGCCCTGTTCCACTGGCAGTAAGGCAATATCAAACTCTGTGTTTTCCACAATCTCGATCTCAGTCATAAATTGCTGATAACCGCTATTATGTCCAGGAATTGTCAGATTATAAGTTCCTTCCAGCACTTCTGCAAATATATAATATCCGGCTTCATCAGTCAATGCTTCCTGCATCATTCCCTGCATTCCATGAAGCACTACTCCAATCCCGCTGATTGCTTCTCCGGTTTCTGCATCTGTCACTGTTCCGCTCAGACTATAAGTCTCGCCGGGAATATATTCTTCCAGAACGAAATTGAATTCGGTTTCACCTTCCACGTACACTTCTGTCTGGAAAGGCATCATTGGGATCATTACAACCACTTCATATACTGCAAAATCAACTATCTCGGCAAAATTATAAGAACCGTCTTCTCCAGTCACTGTATCATAGACCACATGATGTGGTTGGGCATTCGGATTATATGTGCCGATCATCATCTCCAGCCCCGCTGCTGCTGCACCATCTTCATAAGTTACTATTCCATAAAGATGCCCAGTTAATTCGCCCGGATTACCCTCTGGCAGTAATTCGATGGTTATGGTCATATCTTCATTTAATTCCACCATCTGCATAAAGGGCAGAAAATCATTTGCTTCCACGTGCAGCATATAATTCCCGGTCTCCAGATCAGTAAAAGCAAAAAATCCGCTTTCATCTGTCGTTGTCTCAAAAGTCTCCATGTTGCCATGGTGCAATTCAAGGAGTGCCCCCGCAATTGGTGCCCCTTCGGCTCCACCAATCACCACTCCATCCAGCGTCACTGCACTGAGGACGATGAAAGAACTTACCAGTAAACATAGAGTTAACATAATTTTTCTTGACATGGTTACTCCTTTTGTCATTTTAATACTTAGCCTTAACATAATTAGGCCTCCTTTCACGTGACCGGTTTCCCCAACCGGTCATTTTTTTATTTTATCAGTAATAACTTCTGAGCTGATTTCACCTCTCCGAATTGCTCCAGGCTGATCAGATACACCCCTGTGGATATATCGTTCCGCCCGTTCACGCTATCCCAGTTCAATATCATCGGCTCTGCATCCAGCCACCCGGTAAAGATATTCTCCACCAGTTGTCCCCGCAGATTATAAACCGAGACACGTCCGGCTCCGGCTTCCTGCGGATATAATTGTATCTTGATACCCGACCGTTGACCTGAAACCAGAAATGGATTGGGATAGCAGTAAAGCTCCGGATTTACTTTCGGTAAAATCTCCTGCTCTTCCGTCGTTACTGCCTGAGTGATCACAAAATCAAGCGAACTGCCTTCCGTCAGTGAGATCGTCTCGCTCGCACTTTCATAATATGTCTTGCCTGCCAGGACGGAATACATCCCTGTGCCCAGTGATACTGCACTGTATTCTCCATCTGCATTACTGATCCCGTAACTGACCGGCATCCCGTTTTCATCAAAAAATACTACTGATGCTCCCACAACTGGATTCCGTGCTACATCCGTAACCATGCCTTCCATCTGGAAGACTCCATTCTGAGTCATATTCTCCAGCTCGAAATTTATCCCCGTTACATTTCCTTCTATATATACTATCTCCGCATTTTCCCAGTCATAACCTTCCGGATAATATACTGGAGGTGTGGTCGAAGTCATCATCACCACATAATAATCTCCTGCCGGTATCTCTTCTATATAATAATAGCCACTCGACTCCGATAATGTTGTCTCACTCCAGTCATCATCTTCATCACTCGCTATCACGATCACCAGGCACGGAAATCCCGGTTCTTCACCATCCACTGAGATATAACCTGATATAGTGTTATTCTCCGGATCTTCCACAGATGTCAGCAGGAAATCTATATCTGCTAAATCTTCATTAATATGCAGCGGTGTGGCTTCATCAAAGCTCGGCACACCTTCCCAATACTGATCAAGATAACCATCCTTGGTACAAAACAACCAGTACATCCCGGCACTTACTTCACCCTGGTAATGTCCATATTCGTCCGTTATGTCTTGAAAGTATTCTCCTTCACCCCAGCAATTAAGTGCATATCCCGAGACAAGTGCTCCCGCTACCGGAAATACATCTTCTCCTTCCATTTCCCGCACTGTTCCACTAACTGTGCGTATCGGTGCCGGCTCCATTTGAAGAATCAGTCCCGTTAATGCAGCTCCCGGCTCTATATGTATAATATCCGCCTGCTGATAACTATGACCGTTCTCCCAGAAATAATGCTGATATCCGGCTAAATGCTCCAGAAATAATACGTAACTTGCCGGATATACTTCATCAAAACTGAATGCTCCGGTCGAATCCGTCTCCACCATATAGTTATTCCAGTAAATATTGAACACTCCGTATAAATATACCCCCAGTCCCACCGCTGGCTCTCCATCTGGTAATAAGACATGTCCGCTTATAACACAGCTTATTCCTTCTTCCTGATACAATAAAAGAAAATCTATTCCTGTGATCTCATCATTATTATTATTCAGAATGATCTGCTCTGCTTCACCTGATGAAGGCACTCCCGGATAATATTCCGGTAAATAATATAAGGATTGAGGTATCACCTGCACAATGTAACTTCCCACTTCCACGTCTGTGAAACTGTACACCTCTCCGGACATTACATGGATGATGTCCTCTATCTGGTTAGGAAAAGGATGATGGATCAAAAACAGGTCACATAATACCTGCTCCGGTCCCGTCACTGCCACTGTACCGGATATACTCCCGGCTGTCAGCATAACGCTCATTAACAAAAATAGGAACACCATCATCTTCGTTCTTCGTCTCATCTCGACACCACCTTTTCACAGTTTTTCCACTATTACATAATGCATTAACCGTGCCAATCCCCTACTTTTCTGTCAACTACTTTATTGTAAATCACTTATGCTTTTTATCCCGCTTCATTACTATTGTAACTATTTTGTTGCTCTATTAATCAAATATTTCCGCTTTTATACTCTATTCTTCACTAATCCCTTGATATAAAGCCATTAATAATATTGTAACTTCTATGTGCTATTGTGACTCCTGTGTGTTATTCACTCTGCTGTCACCCTACTCCCACTGAATTTCCTCTACTCAACCAGGAATATCCCCTCCCCGGATTGATCAGCACCCACACTTTGTCCATCTAGTCTATTTTTGTCCATCTAGTCCATATAGTCCATCATGTCCATATAGTCCATCATGTCCATTATTATACTGCCTAAAAAAGTCAACTCCTATCCTATATACGGTTCAATCCTGACTTTCCGGTCATTTCATCAGAATCATTTTCTCTGCTCCAGATTTGAAATTATCCCCTTTAATTCTGTAAAAATATATACCCGACGCAAATCCACTACCATCCCACACCACCGAACCAGTCCTTAATCCTTCATTTACTGTCACGGCGGAATAGGATGAAGACGGATCAATTTTCAATTCACTTATGCGTTGTCCTCTAATATTATATACCTCTAGATAAGGATCAGTCACATTCGCTCCCAAGCAATAATTGATCGTGGTTACCGGATTGAAAGGATTAGGATAATTGTACATTTCATGATCTATTTCAGGTAGATCATTGTAATTCACTCCCACGGAATCAGCTCCGAATTCATAGCATCCCATATCTATAACGGCTATTCCGTCTTCATCTCCATCAAACACCCTTTCATGATTCAATAAATCCCACGGAGGAAGAAATAAACCTGTTGTATCCGGCGTACCACTATCTATGCAGATTGAACCTGTTTGCAAGGTATAAGGGTAATCACTCAGACTGTCGAAAAGTGGATCATCACTGATATTTCCTGTTCCCCAATTAATAATATTTGCATTAGCCTCATTATAAATGCCATCAATCCCGTTTTTTATATTGCAGTTTTCCACATCAAGTTCATAAACATATCCCCATGGACTTTCATTTACCATATATACTTCATAATCCGTATTATTGTGCATTATAGTATTTCTCAGAGTGAGGTTGCCCAAACCCAGAATAGTCTCTCGATTGGAAGTATTGTCTGCTATTGTACAATTATTCATCACTACTAAACCATCATTATTACCGCTCACACATATAACTCTTTCGCCGGTATTATTATTGCCGGTTATCAGGCAATTGTTCATGGTTATAGTCAGATCGGTTCCACCACCGTTATATAGACCCAGAGTATAGGAATCTTCATCATAAGTAGTTGAATTGGAGATTATAGTATTTTCTATAACAAAATCGCCTTCCGTATCCAGCAGTAATGATGATATATGACCATAAAAAGGTTCCTGGATCAGGGAATTATTATCTGCTATGCAATTTCTTATGATTCCAGCATTACCTGCTAAATGAAATCCACCATTTATCTCAGCAACATTATTAGTTATTATTATATTATCGAATATATTATCTACATGCTCAGTAATTATGGCATTCCTAACATTATTCCCGTCTATTTTAATATTGGATATTTCTAATTGATCTATACTTCTAAAATACATCACATTATTGGGGATCATAAAATTATTATATAATGTGAAATTTGATATTCTCACTAATCCTTCATTCATAAATCCGTTTATTAATCTTAATGAAAAATCATTATTAAGTATGGTCGTGTGCATATCCTCACCAATAAGAAACACATTATTTTTACAGCCGAGGGGAAATATCTGCTGGTTTTCTTCCCAGGAATAATATCCGGCAGCAACATACACTGTATGAGGATCAAGACTGTCTGCTGCTATTTTACGTACTGCCCAGGCAATAGTTTTCAGCGGTTCGTCAGGCGTGAAACCGGAATTACTATCATCACCGTCAGTTGCCACATAAAGATCATGTGCTATCAATTCCATCCAGTAATTTTGAATATCAAAAGTATATGTTGAGCCATTATAATATTCGGCAAAAAATCTATCAGGCTCGAAAACAGTAAAAGTATCTACCACTACATGAATATTGCCGGTGCTTTTTGCAAAAAGATCTGCTCCTTTACTGGCATTATTATTATATATATTACACAGGTTTATGGGATCAAAGGTTAATTCACTGCCATAATCAAAACAAGCTGCTCCCCCAAATTCTGCATAATTTTCTGTAATCCTTAAACCTGACAAAGTTAGAGTTGTTATATCAGCAAAGATAGCTCCTCCCTGGGCCGCATGATTGTCAGTTATATAGCAGTTCTCGATCAAGCCGTTTTCTACGCACTGGATCTGTACACCTCCCCCATCATAAGAGGATAGAAATGTTCCAAAACCATTACGGATTGTGAATCCTCTGATTGTTGCTCCAATAGTTATATTATGAAGTATGATGCAGCTTCCTAACATTTGACCGTCTATGACTGTAGAATCTATATATTGTGGTTCGCTGGTTATCATCTCCAGGCTGGCAAGAGTAATATTTTTCTCTGTCATATTCAGGTTTTCATAATAGATACCCGGATATACAAGTACTGTATCGTAATCAGCAGACGTTATGATACCTTCCTGGATCGTTATGAAATCACCACTGCCATCCTGATTAACCTCCCAGATAGTACACTGCAGCAGCGAATAAAAAATAATAAAACAAACCAGTAATAATGATCTTACACTCATAATTTACCTTAACAGGGGATGTCTAATAATTAAGAACTGAGCACTGATTGTGCTGATGACACTGATGATCACAGATATTAAAGAAAAACACTAATCCGTGTAAATCTGTGTGATCAGTTTAATCCGTGTTCTAAAATTTTGTTATAGGACAGCCCCTTCCTTTATTTTACCTTAAAAGCAGCATTTTCTTATTCAGTATCTGCTCATCGGCAGACATCCGGTAAAAATATATCCCGCTCGCTACCGGCTTGCTGTTATCATTGGTGCCATCCCAGATTATCCGGTATTGGCCTGATTCTTGTATGCCTTTTACGAGAATTCTTACTTTTTGTCCTTTAATATTGTAAACTGCCAATTCTACTTGACCTGCTTTGGCAAGAGCATAATTGATCGTAGTCACAGGATTAAAAGGATTAGGATAATTTGCTCCTAAGGAAGTGCTTATGATCTCCGGTTCTTCACCATCTGTCTCTTTTAGAGAGATCAGATAGTAACGCTCACGTTTTTGAGAAAAATCAAGTGTTTGAATTTCTCCTTTTTCTTCAGGTTCAAGCTTGATCCTGTAACTATTTAGTTTCCGGTTCTCCGCTCTGGTTCCGTATGATAACTGGAAGCTTACCTCTCCCGGATCAAAGGCAGTTGAATCTCCAAACACATAAGCGCGGATCTGAACTACCGAATCGGTGATCACTTCCGCACCCTTGCACTCTTCTTCAACAAATATTCCTATCTCAGAAGGATTACCCAAAGCTTCGGTATCTAATTCCACGATTACAGGTATATAATCCGCTTCTTCGGTATAACTGAAATCCTGTGAGGAAGACCTTGTCAGCTTGTCAACTCCTCCTCCGCCATCTTCTCCCCAGTAAAAACTGCCGTCCTCAGTACAATTTACAATAACCAGATCGCCATAATTGATAGTCCATTCACATGTCCCGAACCATTCACCTTGTATTTTTACTACAGCAAAATCCCGTGTCTTGATCATGTCTATTTTATCAAGTACAGCTTCCAAGGCATCAAGAGGCTTCATACTGTATTCCACAAAATAGCCCAGCCAATTTTGAATACCTGATTCTAAGTCCAGGATATGATATCTGTCTTCCAGGAAGCCTGTTATTTCAAGAGTATGTACATCGTTCATGTATATTTTATAACCTTTGCCACTGGTAAATTGCTGATCGTCATTTTGCCAGTTTGGATATTCATAAATTATATCATACTGACCCTGTTGTGTCTCAACTGATTGTAAATCTGCCGGATAAGGTGGCTGCATAATATCATAAAGCACATTTGCTGCAATGTCTCCATCTGTTGTAAGATCATCCAATACAGGGAAACTTTTCCAGTTTACTCCTTCCGTCATTTCAATCAATTCTATTGTATCTATTTTATGCTCAATGGCTCGCGTTGCTCCAATATCTGAACGGGTTCCATCCGGATCGAAAATTTCAGGATTCCCCGCATCAATCAATGGTGAAAATACACTTTCATTCCAGATTGGCTGATAATTCTCTGATACATCCACCAGAGGCTCTATATTCATGTTTCCTATACCCCATTGCACATCATCACCCTGAATGTCTGAATATCTAAACAATGTGTATGAAAGAGAAGTGAATATCTGGGCATCACCATTATTGTTATCCCAAATTAGACAATTATCCGCAATTAAATGAGAATTAGAAAAACCGATGCCATATGAGTCGTTATCACATATAGACACATTTGTGAAAGTAACATCATCAGATCCAGATATGTAAACTCCCCTATGAGTATTATCGTGAATTGAAACATTTTCGAAGTTATAATTACCACTCACGCAATAGACTGCTTGATTATAATTAAAAGTAGTATTTGTGTTATCATAAATTTCTACATCTTTAAGAATAGCATCTGAATGTGACATATATATACCAGCATCTCTTATTGATATATTATCGGTGATTTTTAATCCTTCCAGTGTCAAACCACTATTTAAACAATAAATACCGGATGTATAATAAAGATCCGGATTAGGTGTTTGATTACCGCCTGTAATAGTAAATCCTATCAAGCTTGTGTGAATATCTTCACCATGCGAAAGTTCAACAACATTGTTATTCCCCCCTCCATT